>JAENVV010000096.1 GCA_016650365.1 Acidimicrobiia bacterium | reverse complement strand
GCCTCGAAACGAACCTTCATTTCCCAGCCGCCGTCAGCGTTGACCTCCGCTGACGAACCACCGTATTCGGAGCGGGCGGTGACCTTGGTTCCGGGCTGGGCGGTTCCCCAAAAGACATCCCAGTTCTCAGGATTACTTCCCAGTTGCTGTTTGGCCGTGAACTCAACCTTCACGTCTTGCCGGTAGGCCACCATTTCGAATACGGCCCGACCGCCGTCGGATGACTCGACGACCACCCGGAACGGCACGGCGTTGGGAGCCTCGGTGAACTTCACCGTGACATCCCATTCGCCCGATTCGTTGGCTCTGGTCGAATCGGAGCCGAACTCGGATGCGACGAAGATCTTGGCTCCGGGAGTGGCGGTGCCGTAGTACCGATTGCCGGGGATAGCGGCATCGCTGGCTTGGTACTTCTGGTGGGCGCTGAACGTGATCTTGCGGGTCACATATACGATCGTGATCGAGGCTTCCGACCGGTTGCCTGCTGCATCCTTGGCGATAAACGAGGCCAGGTTGCGACCGGGATTCAATCGGAGTTTGATGGCCCAACCGCCCTCGGCATTGACTTCGGCTTTCCAATCACCGGCGTGCACGGTGGCACCTGGTTCCGTGATCCCCCGGAACACGACGAATTCGTCATCGACTTCGGCGCCGTCTTCGGGGGAGGTGATCGTCAGAATCGGGGCCGTGGTGTCTTCATCGAGGACCTTGTCTGTGGCAGCGTCGGTCGTTTCATCCGTCTTGGCTTTGGCCTCAGGCTCCACTGCGTCGGAGATCGGTTTCTGGGGCTCGTCGACGGTGGGTTTCTCCACCTCGGTTGGGTTGTCGGTGTCGATGGGCCGGTCGGATTCGAAGATCACCTCGGCCTTCGGCAGGGTGGAATCCGCCACCGGGGCGGCGGTGGTCGTTGTGTCGAATCCCAAGAAGGACAGCACGGTTGTGCCATCGGGGCCGGTTACTTGAGCGGCGGCGACGCCAGCCGTGAGTACGACGAAGAACGTCGCCAGAAGGATGATGAGTTTTCTTTGCATGGCTACCCCCGGGTATCTGGTTCGTTTGTGGTCACTTTGAGTGGTCACTCGCACGACTTGGGTGAAAGGTTTACCGGGAGAAGAACTTTTCCTGAAAGTAAACCTCAGAGGGCGCCGATACGAGTTACCAGCGACACGAAACGGTTCCGGACCGCAAATGAGACAAATGGAAGAAACCCAGGTCGTCTCCCGACCTGAACGCTTTGACGACTTTTATCGCCGCGAATTCAAATTGGTGGTCGGGTTGGCGTATGCGTTGTCGGGATCGCGCAACAGCGCAGAAGATCTGGCTCAGGAGGCGTTCATGGCCGCTCATCGCGAGTGGGACAAGCTCCAGACATATGACAACCCGGGAGCCTGGGTACGTCGGGTCGTGGCCAACAAGGCTGTTTCGGGGTTCCGCCGGTCTGCCACCGAGATGAGAGCCCTTGCCAAATTGGGCGTTCGTCGTCTTGAACCGCTCAGCGAGATGGAACCCGATGACGCCGAGTTCTGGGGACATGTTCGAGATCTTCCGAAACGCCAAGCTCAGGCGATCGCGTTGTTCTATCTCGAGGATCGACCAGTCGCAGAGATTGCCCGCATTCTCGGCTGTACGGAATCGACGGCCAAGGTGCACCTTCACAAAGGCCGGACCAATCTGGCTGCCAAACTGGGGGTAGAGGCGTGAACCTCGACGATCGAGCCCGTCAGGCATCTTCCGGTTTGAAGGCCGCGGTGGCCGCTTCTCCGATTTCAAGCCCCATCCCGGGGATGGCCCGATGGACATGGGTTCCCCGCCTCCTGGCCGCCGTCGGTACGGCTGCCGCCGTTGTGATGGTCGCGATATTGACGATCCAGGTGGCCCCGAACACACCAGCGGTCGTGACACAACCACCGGACGGCACCGTGATTCCCGAGTTTGTCATCCCCCCGGTGGATGACTCCAGTCCACGGAAAGACACGGTCACCTCTTCCACGACAACGGCTCGGAGCGATGGTCCGGTCACGCAACCAGACGCCAACGATCCGGGTAATTCCGGTGGGGTGGTGGCTGTCGACACTCAGCCCCCGTCTCTTGCCATCACCTACCCGGTCAATGGCGACGTCTTTGAAACGGACGTGGTTCGCTTCGAGGGTGTGACGGAACCGGGTGCGGTTGTGAGAGCCGGCCGGTACGAAGCCGATGTCGCGGCGGACGGTAGCTGGTCGATCGTGCTTGTCCTCAGCCCCGGTTCGAACCGGGCGCTTTTCACCGCCGTCGACGAGGTCGGGAACGAGTCCACCGCCCAGGTGACCGTTGATTACAAGCGACCGGTTGTCGAGACGACCTCGACCACCAGACCGAAGGAAGAACCAACCACAACCACGATTGCAGACGTTGTCGAATTTTCGGCTAATCAGGTGTACCGAACCTGTCCATCCTCTCCACCGTTCGACGTCTTTTGGGGAACTGCCCAGCCCGGTTCGAAGGTGATCGTCAGTTCAGAATTCGGGATGGGCTCGGTCAAAGCCAACGTGGACGGAGGGTGGGAACTGCGGGTTGAGTTCCCGGATGCCCCCGCCGGGGTGTGGTTCGCCGTCAACGTGAAGTCGGAAGGCAGCGGGGCGACAAAGGTCTTTGAATTCAGCTACCAGCCGTAGCATCCGGCATGTCGCCCGCTCCGTATACTGGGCAGATAGTCGGAGGGACGCATGGACAAAGCACAGGAAATCACCGAAATACCCAAGGAGCGGCTGAGTCGTCTGCGTTCGTTCAACCTGGTGATGGGCGCCGCTCATCTCATCCAATCAGTTGCTGTGCTTGCGCTCGCCAACGAGTTTTCACTGCCGGTAGTGGGCTCCTTCCTGGCCGGGCCTCCCGGATCAGGTGATTTTGAAGTTGTGGCGCTGTTCGATGTCCGGGTGGCCTGGGGAGTGGCAGCCTTCCTGTGGATATCGGCGATTGCCCATCTCCTCGTAGCTGCTCCCGGCATCAACGAGTGGTACAACCGCAATCTTGCCAAGCGCCGCAACTACGCCCGATGGATCGAGTACTCGATTAGTTCATCCCTCATGGTGGTTCTGATCGCCATGCTCACCGGCATGGCAGAAGTCACTGCGCTGCTCATGATTTTCGGAGCCAACGCGTCGATGATTCTCTTCGGCTGGCTCATGGAGAAATATGAACAGCCCGGCTCGACAAACTGGTTGGTATATTGGTTTGGAGTCTTCGCCGGCCTGTTCCCATGGATCGCCATCGGCATCAACTTGTGGACGCCTGGATCCGATGCTTCGCCCCCAGGGTTTGTCTATGCAATCTTTGTTTCGCTCTTCATCTTCTTCAATACATTCGCCGTGAATATGGTGCTGCAATATCGGCAGGTTGGGAAGTGGAGTGAGTATGTATACGGCGAGAAGGCGTACATCTGGTTGAGTCTGCTTGCCAAGTCGGCCCTGGCCTGGCAGGTCTTCGGCGGAACTCTGGCAACGGGGTAGCAAAGCCGCATGATTGAATCCCGTTGGTACTACTGCATCGAACACGGCACCGTCGAACCGTTCGGGGGATGCCCGGCGAAAGATCGGCTCGGCCCCTATGCCACCAAGCAAGAGGCGGAGAAAGCGCTGCAGATGGCCCAGGACCGCAACGAGGAATGGGACCACGATTCCGCCTGGAACGACGACGAGGACGACGAGGACGACGAGGGCAAGGCCTGACCCGAGCAGTTTCGGGTCGCTTCGGTCCGGGTAACTAGGTCAGAATCTAAAGTTCTCGGCGGGACGTCAATCTGATCGCTGCCCATAGGGCAGTGACCCCCGCGATGACCGTGACTGCTGCGGCCCGGAGGTAGTCGGTGAAGTCGACCCCGCGGACGATACCGTCGAGCGCTCCGACCAGATGGCTGGGGAGCCATTTGCCAACGTCCGGAACGATCCCGATAATCGGCAGTCCGAGCAGGATCACCACGGTCACGAGCACGGTGGTCAGCACGGACGAGGTCCGGGCCGCGACGAGCGCAACCACACAAACAACGAACACCAGGTAGATCGCTCCCAGAATCCAGCCGGCGAACAACCGGCCGGCCGGCAGGTTCCCAATCAGCACCACGGTTTCATACCAGGCTGCCAACGTGCCAAGGGCGAATGCTCCGATTGCGGCCGTGGACGTCACGGCGAACCTCGGCAAGAGGATCCGGGCCAGGCTCGGCACCCGGGTGCGGAAGAACGTCCCGATCTCTGGAATGGCATCCAGCGAGAGAGCTCCGGCCGCCACCACCACCACTATCAACAGCCCGATTTGAGAAGCATTACCAACGAATTGAGTGATCCCGTCGGCCGGCGTCGGATCGGGAAAACTCACGGTGACTCCGCCTCCGAATCTCTTGACGATCTCGCCCATGTATCGGGCGGTGACCGGGCCGAGCAGGCCGAAGAATAGGTAGGCAAATATCAGGACGACCCATCTTCGGGTTCGAACCAGACGTAGCCACTCAAGCCTCCAAAGGGTCATGTCACTATCCCCAACACGACGTCTTCGAGAGTGGCGGCTTCGGGAACGAGACTGACCACCCTGGCTTGGGTTTGTGCCAGTACCGCGGCCAGGGACGACTCGGCCTCTGCCACTGACGCCGCCTCTATTCGTAGCTGGTCCGGTCCAAGTTGATCAACTGCCACGACCCAGTCGGACCGCCTGAGAGCTTCGACGGTCCGCTCGATCGGCGGGCGGAGGCGGACCAGGTAGCGCGGCGTGGTCCGTTCGCTGAGCAGATCGGCGACCGAACCCTGATAGGCCAGTCGCCCGTTTCGAAGGATCCCGACGGTGTCGCACACTTCTTGGACGTCCGCCAGGATGTGACTTGAGAACACAACTGCCGACTCGCCCCGTAGACGAGACACGAGGTCGAGAACCTCGCGGCGGCCGATCGGATCGAGCGCCGAACTTGGTTCGTCAAGCAGCAGGAGTTGTGGCTCGTTGACGATCGTGGCCGCTAGCCCCAGGCGTTGCAGCATCCCCCGGGAAAACCCTCCGACCGGGCGGTCGGCTGCGTCGGCCAGACCGGCTTCGTCCAATACCGTTTCAACCCGATCCGGTGGTGCGGGTTTGGCACCGATGGTCCTGGCCAGGTCGATCACTTCTCTGGCTGACAGCCAGGCATCGAACCGGGGTGTGTCAGGAAGAACCGCCACGTCTGATGATGAAACCTCGATCGCAACGGACCCGCTGGTCGGCCTTCTGAGACCCGCCAGAATGCCCAACAGAGTGGTCTTTCCAGCCCCATTCGGCCCGATCAGGCCGTACACCGACCCGGCCGCCACCTCCAGATCGATGTCATCGAGCGCCAGGACATCGCCGTATCGTTTGGTCAGCCCCTTGGTACGGATCACGGGCGGTCGGGTCGGTTCGGCTCTTGGCGGCCAACTGTGAGATAGAGGATCGTGCCGAAAGGCACCGAAAAGAGGCAAATGAGCGCCCAGGCCCACTTCGGCAGGTAGCGGACCTCACTCCGGCTCACGTCGAACAAGCCATACCCGGCGATGGCGATGGCGAGCAAAATGAGCGGCAGCCATGCTGCCCAATTGATATCAGCCACAGGTGGAACGCATAGTTCAGTGGACACTACCCGCTCGTTTGGCCCCACACCGAACCATGGCTTCGGGGATGGCCCGGTCGTCGTGGGTAAGCTCAGGGATATGCACGAGACCTGGACTAAGCGCCCGAGACGGTGGGTGGATGCGGTACTGGCGGTTACGGCGCGTTTCGGTGACGACAAGGGCGGTCGACTGGCTGCCTCCTTGGCCTATCGGACCGTGTTCGCTCTGGCGCCGTTGCTTCTGGTGGCGGTGGCCGTGGCCGGTTTCGTCTATGGATCAGTGGATGCTCAGGTCAGGCTGGTCGCCGACATCGAACCGGTGGTCGGGTCCGAGTTGGCGAGCCTCGTGTCGGATTTGCTCGGCCAGGCGGCCGAGAGTCGCAGCACGACCGGGATCATCGGTGTGCTCCTCATGTCCTGGACGGCGAGTTCGCTGTTTCTCGAAGCGCAAGGGTCCCTGGACCTCGTGTTCGGGGGCAACCCGCACCCGAAGACCGGGTTATTGGCGTGGATCGTTCGACGGTTGTTGGCGCTGGGAGCTGCGCTGTCGATGGGATTGGTGTTGCTCGCCGTTTTGCTCTCGGGAACGTTGTGGAGAATGATCAGGTCAAGAGTCGACTGGTCGGAACCGCTTAAACTGGGCGTGGCATGGCTGGCGCCGGTGGTGGGGTGGTTGGTGGTGGTTGGCCTGTTCACTCTCATGTTCCGGCTGGTTCCGAGTCGGGTGGTTCCATGGCGTCCGGCCGCCATCGGAGGCGCCCTGACCTCCGTCGGCTTTGCCATTGCTGCCGGGGTCGTCGGTATTTACTTTGATGCTGACCGTTTTACTGGCACGGGTTTTGCGGGCGGGTTCGTTCTGATCCTCTTCAGCGTGTACGTACTCGCCCAGGTGGTTCTGTTCGGGGCGGAGATCATTGATGTACATTTCCTTGACGAACCTCTCCGGGAGATCCCGGAGTCCAAGATGATGCTGTCGCACGGATCTGGTGTCGTGCAGGCTGAGCGGCCGGTTACCGGGATCGGTTGGTTCGCAATCGGGCTCGCTATGGGTGCCTACCTCGTATCAAGAATCCGCTCCGACAAATAGGGCGTCCGCTCAAACGAGACTCAAGATCGGCCAGCTGGGAACCGAAATTATATGAATGGCAGAACTTGTCCATGAATTGGCAAATCGTGACGGAGATGTGCGTCGGGACGACTTTGTCATCAACTCAACGGAGATTGCGTTTGTCCGCCTGATCCGCGGATTGACGATGGCCGTGGCGCCGGTCTTGCTGTTCATCGCCATTGCCACAAGTGACCCGGCGCTGATTTTTCTCGGTGCCCTGGCGGCTCTGTCAGGGTCGCTGGCGTTTTTGCAGCTGCGGCTGAACAAACCGCGTGCCGACCTATTGATGGCTGTCGTGGTCACCCTGACTGTGGCACAAGCGTTTACGCTGGATCACGTTCCGCTTGAGGCCCTCTGGGTAGCCATGGCCGTTTTTGGTGGGATCGGCAGTGCCTTCGTAGAGCGGGGACTGCGCTGGCGTTATCACTCGCTCCTCGGAGCTCTCTGGATCGTCCAGCCGCTCCTTCACAACCACGCCGACCACGTGTTCTTCATGGCCGTCCAAATCGCCGTTTACATGGTGATCTCCCTCGGGCTACGTCACATGTTTCGTACTTTGGAAGCGATGGAGGATCGGTACGACAACCTCTTCGATCAGACGCCGATTTCCATGTGGCAAGAAGACTTTTCGGCTGCGGCCGCCTGGTTGGAGGACCTTCGTTCGCAAGGGATAGACGACCTGAGAGCGTATCTCGATGCAAACCGTCATGTGGTCGGAGGTGTCTTCGGGTTGGTCAAAGTGACGAATACCAACCAGGCGACCGTGGATCTGCTTGGTGCAGACAGCCGGGAGCAGCTGATCGGCCAGATCGACCCCGAAACCTACCGTGAGGAAACCCACGACAGCGTTGTGGCTCAACTCTGTGCTGTCTGGGACCGCCAGGGCTCGGTAATGACCGAAATGGCGGGCAGTACGTTCGCTGGCAAACCGATCGACTGCGTCTTGTATTGGACGGCTCCACTCAAGCGGGGCGGTTTCGATTATTCCAAGGTGGTCGTGTCCCTCGTAGATGTTTCGTCCATGAAAGCTTCTGAGCGAGAAGCTCTCCTGCAGATCAAGCTTGCCAAGCAAGAGAGGCGGCTCCAGATCATGGCTGCCAACGCGGCAGATCTGTTCTTCATTCTTGATCAAACCGGTGTCGTCACGTGGATTGGTGCTTCGGTGGAACGGTTGCTCGGCTACCAAATCACTGAGATTGTCGGCCAGTCGTTTTCCTCCTTTATCCACGAAGGGGATGCGGCGGCGGTCATCGGGGTAGGCATGGGGCTGCGACCCGGGCTCATCAGCGTTGGTGTCATACATCGAGTTCGGCACAAGGACGGAAGTTGGCGGACCTTTGAAGGAACCGCTCGCAACATGATCGACGACGAGTTTGTCGAAGGTTTCGTAATCTCGTCGCGAGACATAACCGATCGCGAACTCGCTGAGGAGGCGATGCGAGAAAGCGAGAGCCGGTTCCGGTTGTTGGCGGAGAACTCGACGGACATGATCTCGAGTCACGAGCCGACGGGCGAATACCGCTATGTTTCACCGGCTTGCGCCACGTTGCTCGGTCGCCTACCGGAGGATCTGATCGGGCTAACGCCGTATGATCTCGCCCACCCAGACGACGTCGAAACAATGGCGAGCGCCCATCAGAGGGCATTTGATGCGGGTCGGGATGTCGTGACGATCGACTACCGCATGAAACATGCCGACGGATCGTGGCGATGGTTTTCGTCGAGTTTCAAGAAAATCTTTGAACCGGATGGGTCGGACGTGATGCAGTTGCATGCGTCAACTCGTGATATTTCTGAACGTAAACACGTCGAGGAAGCCCTGGTTGAAGCCAAGGAATCTGCCGAAATGGCCACAGCTGCCAAGTCGCAGTTTCTTGCCAACGTGAGTCACGAGATCCGGACTCCGATGAACGCCATTCTTGGCATGACCGAGTTGGCGCTCGGGACTGAAGTGACGCCGGAGCAACGCGAATACCTGGTCACCACGCGGGCGGCGGCCGATGCCCTTGTCACGTTGGTCAATGACCTACTCGATATCGCAAAGATCGAAGCGGGCAAGCTTGTGTTCGAAGCGATTCCCTTTGAGCTGGCGGACACGATCATCGACACCTTGCGGACTCTGGGGCTGCGGGCCTCCGAAAAGGGTCTGGTTCTGTCTCAGCAGGTCGCCGCAAATGTGCCGGATGTGGTGGTGGGCGACCCCGGGCGAATCCGACAAATCTTGTTCAACCTGGTGGGCAATGCTCTCAAGTTCACTCATGAAGGCAGCGTCATGCTTGGGGTCGATCTTGTCGAGGAAACCGCCGACACCGTTGAACTACACGTTTGGGTAAAAGACACCGGAATCGGTATTGCCCCTGAGGGCCTCGAATCGATCTTCGAAGCTTTCACACAGGCTGAAGGGTCGACGACCCGACGTTTTGGTGGTACGGGGCTTGGCCTTTCCATATCGATGCAGCTGGTCAAGATGATGCAAGGCAAGCTGTGGGTGGAAAGCGAAGTTGGCGTAGGGAGCACGTTCCATTTCACTGCCAAGTTGGCCGCGGCATCGACCGAGTGGGTGGTCGAGTCGGATGGGGCGGGGAGTGCGACCACGGTTCTGGTTATCGCCGACAGCGAAGAAGCCCGGCGCGGCACGACCGAACTGCTCCGCCTTGGTGGGCTTCGGTCGATCGTGGCCAGCGACTTGGCAGGAGCCCTTGACGCCGTCTTTGAGGCAGGTCATAGCCACCCGAATCCGGGTGCGGTGATCATCGACATCCGGTCCGGTACCGCTGAGCTTGCCACTCGACTCGTCAAAGAGCCGACGTTCAAGGACCTTCCGATCGTAGTAGTGACGCCCACTGGCGAGCGGGGCGATGCCGCCATTTACCGGGCCGCCGGGGTGGCCGGGTACTTGTCCAAACCGGTCGGGCCAGGCGAACTCACGGACATGATCTCCGCGGTATCAGGTGATAGCCGACCCGACGGTGAGCTGATAACCCGACATTGGCTCCGGGTCCGCCGGCCTCGCATGAACCTTCTGGTCGCAGACGACAGTGCCACCAACCGGATCATGGTGACCAGGCTCCTCGAAAAGAGAGGTCACACGGTTACGGCAGTGGAAAACGGCAGAGACGCTCTGGAGTTGGCCCTGGCCATTCAATTCGATGCAGTCTTGATGGATGTCCAGATGCCCGAGATGGACGGTCTTGAAGCCACCGTTGCCATCCGGAAGCAGGAACAGGGTCATATCCCGATCATTGGCCTCACCGGCCACGCCGCTGAGTCCGACCGCCGCCGCTGTCTCGACGCCGGGATGGACAACGTAGTGTCGAAACCCTTCCGGCCTGAGGCTCTTTTCACCGCCGTGGAGCAAGTATTCACCGGTCTCGTCGATATCGAGTCGATCCCCAAACGGGCCGCCAGGCCGGCTGACCTGATCGACCGATTCGAAGCGCTTGAGCGGTTGGGAGGAATGCCCGAACTGGCGGTGGAGCTGATGCAAGAATTCGAGAAAGAGTATCCAAGTGATCTCCAGTTGATCCGGGACGCCTTTGACGAAGGTGATTTTGAGCGGGTGTCCAGGATCGCTCACCGGATGAAAGGAAGCCTTGGCCTCCTCTCGGCGAATCCGGCTTGCCAGGCCGCCGCGCTACTCGAGCGCCATGCCAAGGAAGGTCTCACGCCCTACGCCGAAACCGCCTGGAAGCTTCTTCAGGATGAGATGGAAAGCCTCGGGCCGGTGATCGTCAAGCTGGCCGGTTCTGCCGGCGCCTGGGCGTAGCTCTTGTCGTAGGCCGCCCGCCACGCAAGTCGTGTGACCTATTCCCCCATAGGTGCTGGGGGAGGGCCACTTTCTCCGTTAGCACCACCCATTGCTTGAGCGCCGTCAGACCGGTTCTTGCGGCGCCGCCAGAACAGGAAGCCAAGGACGAGTGCGAGGATCGGGGTCAGGCCAATGAGAAAGCCCAACATGACGTTGACCGCTGACCAGGTGATCTGGAGCAGTTCCCAGCCGTTGTCAAGGCCATCGCTGAATCCTGGTAGACCGCCGGGATCGACGACCTCGATGATGAGCGAGGAAGTATTCGACACCGTTCGACCGGCGACCGGGTTGCCGTCCTGGTCGACCGCCGTAGCCGTGATGCGAGTCTGAGTCCGGGTGCGGCGCTCGGGAGTGATCTCGGCGGCGAGAATGATGGATTCGCCTGGTTCGAGTGTGTCTTCGAGGTCACCGAACACGAGGATCATGTCCTCAATGGTGAGGTCGGCCACCGGATCTTGAAGTGTGAACAGGGTTAGGGGCGTGTCACCCGAGTTCAAGAGTTCGTAGCAAAGCGTGGTCGCTTCGTCACCTTGATCCACGGCCAGTTGGGAGTTGCCCGGGCAAGAAGCGCCGGCGTCCTCGTGGCCTGGGTAGGCGGTCACCGACACGGAAAGCGCTGGCTGGCTGAGCGCTTCGGTGATCGTCAGGGTGATGGTGGCAAGATCTACGGCATCGCTGATGGTCCGCAACGAACCGCGCAGGGTTTCGAGTTGGGTCTCGCGTTCGAGAAGTTCGTTCTCGAGTTCGACGACCTGCTTGATGTCGGTGGCGCCTTCAAGAAGGGCCCGGAGGCGTTCGACCGAAGCCTCGGCGGTCCCGATGCGGCTCTCCAGGTCGACGACCTTCTCGGTGACGTCGTCGGCATGAACAGACTGCGAGCGGATCTCTCCGACACTGCCGAGGTCGGCGAGGGCCTTCTGGAACTGGCTCGGGGGAACCTTGAAGATGAGTACCGTCCGAGGCTCTGGCAAACCCACCGTGTCCTGACCGAACAGGAATCCACCGAGGGCCTCGATGACAGAGGTCGCTTGTGACGAAGCATCGCCGACGTCCGTAACTGCCACGGTCATGGTGGCCGTGAAGATGATGTCACGGCCCAGATTGATCGGAACCTGGGCACTGACCACTCCACCGTCTCCGAGGGCCACGTCCGAGGGAGTGGTTGGCGATTCGGCTTCGCCGGCTGTGAAGCCCCCATCACCACCGGAGGTCGCGGCCGAGGTCGTGGCCGGGCTGAGAAGGTTGCCGAACTCTTCGTCGGTCATCGCGGCACTGTCGCCACTGCTGCAGGCGGCGGCGAGGATCCCGAGGACGAGTAGTCCGGTCAGTAGTCGAGCGATCAAGTTCGGTTTCATACCCATCCTCCGCAACATTGAACTTCTCGGCCTTTTCGGTCGTTGGTCATCTGACGCAGACAAGCATGCGGATGGTTCCGGTGCGGTTACTTAGCGCCGCTTCTTGAACTGCCCGATGATGTCGATGACGGCCTGGCCGACTGTGTCCTGGTTGGTGAGTTTCGGGTGGGCGATGCCCGTCAAGGCTCGGCCGAGCCCTCGTCGGATCTGCCCGATCCAGCTTCTGGCGGCGATGATGCCTGCGCCCACCTGGAGGATGAGTGCGCCGAGCCCTGCCGCCAGACCAACCAGCAGTCCGACTCCAATACCAAGACCGATGAACAATCCGAGTCCGACTACTGCCCCCGACGCCGCCAGACCAAGCCCGGTCCAATAGGCAGGGGTGGTGCTGGCTCGCAGTGTGACCACGTGCTGGGTGTCGGTGATGGTTTCCACGCGGTGGGCAACCCTGACGGTCCGCAGAGCTCCGGTTCCCTGAGCGATTTTCAAGCCGTGACGGAGTGAGTTGACCGGACTCGCTCGTTTGGTCCACACCGTGGATTCTGGCGTGGTCCAGGTGACCTGGAGCCCCTCGTGCCTGGTCATCCAATCGTTGATGCTCGCCTCGGCCTGGGGGCGGCTGGCCTCCAACAGGATCTGGTCTGTGATTTGTTTCGGGCCGAAAATTCGTTCCGAGAGGGTTCCCGGCGCAACGACTTCCGGCTTCGAGAGCTCCTCGGCGAGAGCCTTGGCCACGATGTCGCGGTGGACGCCCAGCTCGTCGGCGACTCGATTGAGCGTCTCCACGTCCACGTCGGTGTCGTCGTAGTCCGAGTCGGTTTGCAGTTCGATGGCTCGGCGCAAGATCCGGTCGGCACGGGCCGGAGATAGCTTCTGTAAACGATCGGCGATCTCGTCGTCTGTGCTTGTCTGGCGTCGGCTCGGTTGGTTTTGGGATGCCTTCACGGGTCCAAGTATCGCGCAGATCGCCGGTTGTGGCCGCCGGTTAGAAGAACATTCCTGGATGCGGGCTTGGCAGCAGGAACGCCTCGTCGAGTTCGGCAAGCAGTCCCGCCGGTCCCCGTAGCTGGTCGGTCAAGGCGAGGCTTGAAGCAGGATGCACGCCGAACCATATCCGACTGAACGCATTGATGGAGGCCGTCAGGGTCGGGATCGATCCGTCTACGCCAGGCTCGACAAATGATTGCTGGCCGACCGTCACCCGGTAGGAACCGTCCAACCCGGCTCCGCTCCCGTAGGCGCTGAGAGGATCCGTGAGATCAAGGTTGAAGGCGAACTGGTCACCTGTCCAGGAGCGTTGGGCAACGACGTGGCTCAGGTCGAGGATTCTCAGCTGCCACCACGCCAGCGCCTGATGGCGCGCCTCGTGGGGTGACTTGGCCGTCTGGATCCGTTGCCGAATGGGATGTTTGAGTAGGTCATGGAGTTGGATCTCGGGTGGCTCAACCATCTTCACGCTGCGAATCTGATCCCCGAATTCGCGCAACAATGCGAGCAGTTCGAGGATCTGCTCGGGTTGTTCGTAGGACATGAGGTTCACGACGAGCGGGCCGAAGTAGTCCTTCTTGGCGGCCCACACGAAATGGGTGAGGCGACCAGCTTCGTAGTAACCCCAGCCGGCCCCGTCGGCGTCTGTTGCCATTTCGGCCCTCGTGTAGGTTGCCGGATTGATGGCTACGCCGCCGTGTGAGCGTTTCCTTCGCAGGTGGGCGGCGTGAATTTCTTCCCAGTCCCCGGCGTCGAGGCGCGTCGGCGTCCGGTAAGGAGCGCTGATTTGTAGCGAGCTGGGGTCAAAGACCATCTGGTTGGTGTAAGCGGACGTTCCGAACCCGAGTCGGTTGTAGAAGCCTTGCTCGAACATGCCGAGGGCGGCGACATGGATTCCTCGTTCAAGCGCGTTGGCGACCACCCTGGCCGTGGTTTCGGTGGCGAAGCCCTGCTTTCGTCCGATCATGCTGGTGGTGACCGCCGTCACACAGGCCAGGCTCAAATCGGTTTCAAGGTATCGGATGGTCCCGTCATGGATCGATGCCAGTGCTTCGGCCTCGCCGTTGATGGTGCCGACCGCCACGTCGGCGTCCTGCACGTACCCTTCCAGGGCCGCCTGCTCCTCGGGTGAGGTTGCCCAGCCGATCTCCTTCCACATCCGCTGGATATGGGGAAGGTCCGATTCCTGATACGCCCTGATGGTCATGGGCAAAACCTAACCGGGATCAGCCGGGACGGAGGCCTGATTTTTGAACCTTCCCCATGGCGTTGCGAGGGAGTGCGTCCACAAACACATATCTACGTGGCTGTTTGTAGCGCGCCAGATGCGAAGCGGCGTGACGGCGCAATGAGGCTTCTTCGGCGTCGCCGACCACATACGCCACCGGGATTTCGCCCAGGTCGTCATCAGGATGTCCCACAACCGCCGTCTCCGACACGCCGGCGACTTCATTGAGGATTCGTTCGATTTCTTTTGGATAGACATTGAATCCGCCGGTGATGATCAGGTCGTGCGATCGACCGAGCAGGGTCACCCTCCCTGCGTCATCCATCCTGGCGAGGTCGCCGGTCCGGAAGTACTTGTCGGCTGTGTATGACTCGGCGGTCTTGTCCGGCAGCTGCCAGTACCCGGCGAATAAGCTGGGACCCAGAATCTGCAATACCCCGACTTGACCGACCGGAACTGGATGGTCGGATTCGTCGGTCACCCTTGCGACGTAGCCGGGTAACGGGAATCCCACTGTCCCGGCTTGGCGGGGTCCGTCGTATGGATTCGAGCAGATCATCCCGGCCTCGGTCATTCCGTAGCGTTCGAGGATCGTGTGCCCGGTCCGGCGGCCGAACTCAGCAAAGACGTGTTCGGCGAGTGGCGCCGAGCCCGAAATGAAAACGCGCATGTTGGTGCAATCATCGGGTCCGAACTCCGGGTCTGACAGCAGCCTGGCGTAGAAGGTCGGTACACCCATCATGACGGTGGCCATCGAGAGACGATCACGGACTTCGGCTACGTCGAACTGTTCCATGAATATGACTCGCGACCCGCCAAGCAGAGCGCAGTGGAGTGCCACGAACAGTCCGTGGACATGAAAAATCGGGAGAGCGTGGAGTAGTACGTCGTCTGGTTGCCAACGCCAGATATCAAAGAGGGTTAGGGCGTTGTCGCTGAGGCATCCATGTGTCAGCATCGCCCCTTTTGATCGACCGGTGGTTCCCGATGTGTACAAGATGGCCGCCACATCTGCATCGGTGCGTTCGACCCTTCCGACGAACACTTCTCGAACACCGAGCAGGGATCCGACTCCGGTCGGCCCCATGGTCAACGTTGGCGCATCGGGAAGTTCGTTCTCGGCGACCACGACTCGTGGACCGGCATCCGAGATGAAAAAGGAGATTTCGGTCGCGGTATAGGCCGGGTTCAATGGCACGTAGATGGCACCGATCCGCAAGCAGGCAAGGTAGATGGCCACTGCATGGGCCGACTTCGGGAGCACGACCACGACTCGATCTCCCGGTTCGACGCCCGCCGCGCGCAAGGAACCGGCCATTCGGGCGGATAGATCGAGCACCTCGCCGAAGGTCCACGTGGCCGAGGGTGTGTCGAGGAAGGCGGCCTCGAGGTCAAGATTGCTGGTGAGAGTTGAAAACAGGTTCATGGTTCTGGTCGGCGATGCCCCGCGGGGTCAGCGGCTCGAACGCCTCTGCGATTTCGGGGATCTGGATGGCACCGGTTCGTTCAACTTCGCTCCCATGTTTTGATTTGTCATTCGATGTGGACCTTCGACGAGGCTCTCCAAACGAAGGACTGGTGTGCGTCGCGGGGCGGCCAGTATTTGTCGTTCCGGTAGGCCCAGTACTCGAACGGATTGTCGAAATAGGCGAAGGTTTCTACGGTCGACCAAAACTCCCGCCGCCGCACCAGGGCCACCACTACCCCGATGGCGCCGGCCCCAACAAGCCAGCCGGCGTAGCCGATCTGATAGAAGGGTCCGAACCACCGGTTCTGCCAGACATGGAGCGCCTCGTGCCTCTTGATGAATTGGCGCCGACTTGCCGAGGTTTCCAGGTCGTCGAAATCGATCGAACCGGCCGCCCCCGAGATGACGTTGCCAAGGGTCAGGGCGTATCCACGTTTGAGGCTGATCCCCGCCGAGTACACCTGATGGTTCTGTCGGTACGTCAGGTCGAATCGGTAACCGGACGATGCCCGGGGCAAGTTCGCGAGGTTCAACACAAGCCCGGCCGTCGTGCCGAGCAAACCCCAGGTGCTATCGAGGACGAAGGCGACAACTCCGCGGCCTTTCCAGTCGTACATCCATCTCCAACCCGAAATCGCTCCATTGACCGCCCCGGCAATGGCCGCCGGAACAGGAATGCCGAGGAGCCAGCCAACCACCCACGCCAGGCCGCCACCGACAACACCCGTCAAGGTGGCCTCCATGAGTCGGCGTGGCCAGACTGTCTGTGGTTCCGGTCTTGGCAGATTCAGTGCCACAACACTCCTTGGTGCGTCAGGGCAGCGATATCCATGGTCGCTGCAATCGCGATGTGGAGGGCGGCACCCCACCACACCGAATTGGTTCGCAGAGATAGCGTACCCAAGGTTACGCCTCCGAGGATTGCCCCGGTCGCCTCGGCGAGCGGCTTGGTGAAGTGGATCATGTTGTAGGGAATGACCATCATGAAGATGGCCGCGTAGCCCAGTCGCCACTTGAGTCCGTGGATCATGAACCCTCTGAAGAAGAACTCGAGCGCCACGAATTGGGCGGCGTACATGACCCACCAGACCCACATATTCGGCCAGAGTCCTTCACCGGGAAGCAGGTCGTAGAACGGATACTTGGCAAGGAAGGCCGGTGAGTAGGAAGCCCAGATGACGATAGGAACGGAGATGGCGAACAGCACTACATATGGCTTCCAATAGGCTGAGAGGCCATGCCAGGCAATCCCGAAATCACGAATACGTTTCCGGAGGATCAGCTTGATGACCAAGATCGGTAGGCCGACGTAGGCGAACAGTTGCACCACCGTCCAAACGGTCAACCGGGCGAGTTGCCCCGTCTCGGCTGACGAGAGCCAACGCCAGGCGGGTTCCGAATTCAACCCGAAACTCGCCAGGAAGCCGGGAACCCAGGTCGGGTCTTTGGCGAAGAAGTTGATGATGGTGAGGGCCAGGGCAGAAGTGATGGCGACGACCACCATGAGCCGGTTGGCGTCGCCTGGTCTATCCCTGCGATAGGCGTCAGAGGCGGCGTCGGCGCTCTGGGCGGTTTGTCGGATATAGGTGGCAAACATGAGTTGGCACCCTACCGGCATCGGGCTCGAAGTGACTTTGGTACGTGGCGGCCTGAGTGGCCGAGGGCGATGCTTTTGAGATGAAACGTCTTGTCCTATGTGTTTTGGCGCAGGTGTTGGTGCTGTCTGGCTGCGGTGACGATGTGAATACCTTAAGCTTCACGGCCGCCGACAGCGGTTCGGAAGTTCGAGTCGGGTCGGGAGACCAGTTTCAGGTGGTCCTCGAGTCAAACCCGAGTACGGGGTATTCGTGGGAAGTCACCGGGGAACCCGATCCGGGCATCCTGGAGTTGGTGAGCCACAGCTTTGAAGGTGCTGATGCGGATCTTGTCGGAGCGGCCGGCACCGAAGTATTCGTGTTCAAAGGGGTGGGGTTCGGAGCCGAGGTCCTGCGGATGGAGTACTTTCGGCCGTTCGACGATCCCCCGGTGCCCGAGCGGGTGGTCGAGTTCAGGGTTCGGGTCGACGACGCACCGTGGCTGTCGGACGATGCCGCACCTCCTTCGACATCGACTGCGACCGCCCCCACTGTGACCGCGGTGACATCAAGCACGATGATTGACAGCGCGGTCCAAGTGTCTTCCCTGTTTGACGGAGAAGGGGCTCGCTTGGTCCGTGTGAGTGGGTTCCTCCTCGACGACGGGGCCAGTACCCGGCTTTGTGAATTGCTGATGGAATCGTTCCCGCCTCAATGCGGCGGGGCATGGGTTGTCATTGCCAATCCCGGTTCGCTCGATCCCGAGTTGAGGGAGGCGCAAGGCATTCGATGGACGGACCTTCCGTTCGTGATAGATGCGCAATTCGATGGCGACCGACTGGTCCTTGACGATCCCGCTAACAGTGTGGTGCCGACAGCTGCCGACTCCGCACTCGCTGAGGGGTTCATGTCTTTGGTCGAGAATCCATCCGCCGATACGGTGGCGGCCATTTCGTTTGGTGATGAGGTCATCCTCGGTCTGAGCGATGTGGTCGCGGCGTCTTTCGGCCGTAATGAACTCGCTGATCCGGCTACCTGGGTCATCGACGAGTCGGAATACGACGGTTACGCCGGGCCCTTCTCGATTCTCGACGTCGCCAAGCGGCCGATCGAGATAACGATCGGCTCCCATGCTCGGTGTGCCGGTCCGCCGGTTCCGGCCCCGCAAGGATTCGAAGGGTATCGGCGGGTGAGCATTCAGCCCACTACGGCAACGAGTTGCCTTGAATGGTGGACAGTCGACTTCTTCGTTGATGATGCCGGTCTGGTTAAGGCCGTGACCCTTGATCTGTTCGGTCCCTGAGCTATTTGGAGCGTGCGCCACATAAACGATGGGGTCCGCCAGAAGCGAACCCCATCGTCAACGCAGGCCGGAGGAGGACTGTGCTTGGGAGAACTCTGGTTGTGGATTGTGTCAGGAATGTAAACGCCGACGGTCGCGTCGATGAACGGGATCTCAACGTTCGGGCTTTTGCCAATTCGCTTCCGTGACCGGTCGTCGCAAGAACCGGTCACCTAGGCTGGGTCAGGAGGAGGTGGCCATGGGTCAGATGGTTGAGTTTGCGTCGAATGGGTCGAAGGCGAGTGGGTACCTGGCGGTTCCGCCAAGCGGTTTGGGGCCCGGGGTGGTTGTCATCCAGGAATGGTGGGGCCTGGTCCCGCACATCAAGGATGTCGCCGACCGATTCGCGGCCGCCGGGTTTGTGGCCCTGGCCCCCGACCTCTACGACGGCCAGGAGACAACCGAACCGGATGAAGCCGGGAAGATCATGATGAACATGGAACTCGAAAGGGCCGCTACCCACATGATGGGAGCGGTTGACTTCCTGGTTGGGCACGATTCCACGACGAGCGATCGGATCGGGGCGGTTGGTTTTTGTATGGGTGGTGGCCTGGTGCTTTGGCTCTCGACGCTCAAACCGGAGGTCGTTGCGTGTGTTCCGTTCTACGGAGCAATTCCCTGGGACTCGATGCAACCCGAATACGCCGCCTCGAATGCCGGCTATCTGGGCCACTATGCCGAAAACGACGGCTGGGCAACCCAGGAGGGCGCCCGTAATCTGGAACAGCATCTCATTGGTCTTGGCAAGGATGTCAAGTTCCACTTCTATGAGGGAACCGACCATGCATTCTTCAACGACGATCGCCCGGAGGTCTATGACGAGGCAGCTTCCCTTGTTGCCTGGCAACGGACGATCGACTTTTTCCGAGATCGTTTGTGAGTGAATGACCGATAGGCAGCTCTTCTTCCGACCTATCAACCACCGAACAGTCATTAAAGCGCTGCGGCCAGCGCTGGTATGGGCGTATGTAGCGGCGTTTTTTGCCGCTCTATTGGTGGGTTTGGTCGGGCTGCTGGCACTTATCGTCGCATCGGGGGTGTGGGTCTTCAAACGGGAACTGGCCATTGGTGGATCGGCAGGCGAAGTGATCCGTTACGGTCTCTGGATCGCCGGTCCGGTCACCGTCGGAGTTGCCGTCGCCGGTGCTGCCTATGGATCGACTGAGTCTCGATCGTTCCCTCGGACGGTCGCCGGCACCGTTGTGGGCGTTGCGATCGGAGCTGCATTGCTCGGCGTGGGAGCATCTGGATTCGCCGCCGCCGGTCTGGCCGCCGGGTGGGGGAGTGCCATACCGGCCAACCGGCCGGGTCGGATTGCCGCCAGAGGGTTGCCGATGCTCATCGCGGCCGTCGTGGCCACCGTGTGGCCGCTCGGCCGAATCGGCGATCTTGGCCGGGGCCCGCTGGTGGCGGTCCTCCTCTTGTCTCCGCTGGTGGCGGCGGTGTTCGTGTGGATCGGAGATGCCCTGTGGGTGGCGGTGTCGGGTCGAAAAAAGGAACCGAAGGCCGACCCTGGCAGTTGATATCGAAAGGAGAAGAACTGTGTTCGGCTTGTACCTGTTCTGTGCGATCGTGGGTATTCCGCTCGTACTCATGATGGCGTTCCTTGGGGGCGACACAGATTTCGACTTCGACACGGATCTTGACCTTGATCTTGACCTCGACCTGGATGTTGACTTGGACGTGGATGTTGACCTGGATGTTGATACCGATCTGGAGACCGGTCTGGACGTCTCAGGTGCCGGTGGGGTGGTGGGAGCAGCCTTCTCGGGCATGCTCTCGGTACGGTCTGTCCTGTTTGCCCTGGCTGGCTTCGGCACCGCCGGACTGGTGGGGTGGTGGTCTGGACTGGCGTTCCCGATTCACCTCATCATGGCGATCGTCGGTGGTCTCGGGTTTTCATTTGCGTCGTCATTCGCCATGGCCTGGATCAAAGGAAACGAGACAAATTCGGAGGTACGGCGCGTCGACCTTCAGGGCCAGGCGGCCCGGGTTACCGTGCCGGTGGCCATCGACCAGCGCGGCAAAGTGACCCTGTTGGTATCGGGCAAGCCGACGCAGATGACTGCCCAGTTGTTCAGCAACAAGGGCGGAGAGCTTTCAGTAGGCGACCAGGTAGTGGTCGTCGAAGTTGATGAGTCAGGTACGGCGCTTATTGCGCGCCTCGATTCGCTCGCCAACGAATAGATCGCATAGAGAAAGGTGAAATACCATGTTGCCATGGGTCATTAGTGCAGGGCTGGTTGTTGTTGGTTTCATAATCATCGCGGCCGTAATTTCGAGCCTCGTCGTCGTCGTTCCGCCCAACCGGGTGGCGGTGTTTTCCGGCTCCGGAGGTGGGGCCCGTCAGGGCTACAAGGTGGTTGTCGGAGGTAGAAAAGTCAGACGGCCCATCATCGAGAAGGTCGACTGGATGGATCTTTCCACCATCGCGATCGATGTTTCAGTGAGCAATGCCTATTGCAAAGGAACAATTCCGCTCAACGTCCAGGGTGTAGCCAACGTCAAGATCTCCTCAAAGGAAGGGATCCTCGACAATGCCATCGAGCGCTTTCTCGGGCGGCCGATAGAAGCCGTGGCCAAGATCGCCAAAGAAACACTCGAAGCGAACCTGCGTGGCGTACTGGCGACCTTGACGCCTGAAGAGGTCAATGAGGATCGATTGAAGTTTGCGACGACCTTGATCGACGAGGCGGACGACGACATGCGGACGCTCGGCCTCGAACTCGATGTTCTCAAGATTCAGAATGTCACCGATGAGGTCGGGTATCTGGAGTCCGTCGGTCGCCGGCAGACGGCCCAGGTCCTCAAAGAAGCCCGGGTTTCGGAAGCCGCGCAACGCGCCGAGGCAGAAGAGCAAGAAGCCGAGTCCCGCCGGCGTGCCGAAATGGCTGGACTGCAGGCCGATGAGGCCATCATCGTGCAGCGCAACGAACTTCGTATGCGAACGGCCGACTTGGAAGCCGAAGCAGTCGTCAAGGAGCAGCAAGCGCTGGTCGCCGGCGAAAAAGCCCGGGCCATCGCCGAGCAAGAACTTGAGCAGGCCCGCATCGAACTCCAGAGGCGTCGGCTCGAAGCTGACGTCATCACCCCGGCCAGAGCCAAGAAAGAAGCGTCGGAACTCGAAGCCAAAGGTAACGCGGCCTCGATTATCGAAGACGGTACTGCTCAGATTGAAGTGTTCAACCGACTGGTCACGCAGTACAAGGCGGCCGGCGTCGATGCTGAGCGAATCTTTGTCCTCAACATGCTTCCCGACCTGGTTGCCAAGATCGTCGATACCGTCAACAACGTGTCGATCGACAAGGTGTCGGTCATTGACGGTGGGAGCAACGGCTCCGGTCAGGGAATCCCTGGATTGTTATCGCAGTTGCCGGCTTCGGTGATCAAGATCACAGAACAGATCGAGAACGCCACCGGCGTCAATATTCTGTCTGGTCTGAACCGCACTGAAACGAACCAGGACCCGCAGCCTCCGGTGGAGTTGGTGCCACCGATCCCGGTTACCACAGACGAGTAGACATTCGGCGCGTCACCCGCCGTGCATTAGCCTGTGCGGGTGGCACGTCTTCGTCTCTTCGCCAATCTGAGAGAACTGGCCGGGACCGGAAGCGTCGACATCGACGCGGATACGGTCGGTGACCTCTTGACCCAGGCCGGGTCGACCTATGGTCCTTCCTTCGTGGCGGCCCTGGACACCGCCAAAGTCTGGGTCAACGGTGAGCCGGCGACGGCCGCGGAGGCTGTGAAGCCTGGCGACGAGGTAGCTGTGATCCCACCGGTGTCTGGCGGTGCGGCCACGATCCTCGACAATCCCATGCTGGCTCCGGTGGGCGTCGTCGGATCGGCCATTCTCATATCTGTCGCCAACGCCTATCTGTCCGTTGCCTGGTTTGCGGCAGCGGTGGTCCTCGTACTGAGCCTCTGGGCGGTCGACATCGTCCGGCAAACCAACTCGGGTGGGATGGCTATGCAGCTTCCGCCGGTTCTCATCGGGATCATGGCAGGGACCGCCTTCGTGGTGGCCTCGCCCGGTGATACCAGGGGCTTTGAGGCGTTCGGGTTGGTGATGGTCGTCTCGTTGATCGTCTCGCTCGTTTGGTCGGTCGCCGTTGAGGAGGCCCGCCATTTGTCGGCGGTGGCGAGCACGACCGTGATGACGACGATGGCGGCCTTGGCGGCCGCCTCCATGATGGCTGCCCGATTGGTTGGAGGGCCGACCGTTCTCGGAGTGTTCCTCGTGCAGGTGATCGTGGCTGCGGTTGCGACGGTCGTTGCCTTCCGGGTAGCGATCCTTGACCCCAGCATCGTTGGGTCGCTTGGCGCCATCATCGCCGGTGTCATTGCCGCCAGTCTCTGGGGTCTACCGATCGTTGAGTTCGTCCTCGTCGGGGTAGCCGTTGCTTTGGCGCTGTTGGCCGGGAAGGGTTTTGGCGGACTGTGCCGAACCGGTGAGCCGTACGTGATCGACCGTCCGCCCGGGATTCTTGGTGACCTCGATGGGGCCGTACTGGCCGCCGGGATCATGCTGCCGATCTTCTTGTTGGTTACGGCCGCATAGCCGCCCCGGCCAGAGGTGCTAGCCCGTCCAGAAGAGGCGTCCGAGGGCCAATCCGGCTGCGGCAGCCGCGACACCGGCGAGCAATGATCCAAACAGGTTCGTCAATCCGAGGGCCATCTCACCGCGACTAACCAGCTCCACCGACTCAACGGTCCAGGTGCTGAAGGTCGTAAACCCACCCAGTACCCCGACCGTTAGGCCGGTGCGAGCGGCTATGTCCCATTCCGGGTGATTGGAGGCGAGCGACGCCACAAGCCCGAGGATGAACGCACCGGTTATGTTGACGAAGAACGTTCCCCAATGGATTCCCGGGAGATCCTTCATCCAGCTTCCAATGGCGTATCGTCCGGCCGAGCCGACGGCTCCACCGAGGGCCACAAACATAAGTGTCTTCACCACTCGCCAGCCTAATGGTCGCGAAAACCATCTTTGTGTCGGGGTGCGGGTTTAGCCTATTGAGCGTGCGAATCTCTACATCAGTTTTTCTGGTGCTGTCGTTGGTGCTCGGGCTGACGGCCTGGGATCCCACCCCAGCCATTTCGATTGACCGTCAAGCGGTTGATGAAGCTTGTGCGGCTTCAAAACACGCCTTGACCGTCGTTGAGGACGGAGCGTCCCGGCTCGATGTGGCGGTCAGGCGATACGTTGAGATCAACAATCAGCTTGAGCAACAATCCCTGGAAACCTTCGGGCTGCGGGCCGAAGCAGCAGATAAGTCCGATGCCGTGTCGGGTCTTCGCCAGGTTGTCAATGATCAGGCCGTAAAGCTCTACATGACCGGTTCGGCCACGCAAGGGTCATCGCTACTTGGTTCTCAGTCCATCACAGACTTCTTGACTGGCCGTCAAATGCTTTCCGGCCTGAGCGAGCGCAGTTTTGACACCGCGGTCGAATTGGAAAGCCAAATTCAGGATCTTCTTGCACTGAATGACGAGTTGCAGGCTCGCAACGATCAGCTCGATGACCTGCGAGCCGAGCTGGAACAGCTCGCCCTGGAGACCAACCAGGCCCTGCAGGCTGCCCAGATGGCCTACTTCGACCTCGACACCGAATGTGCCCGGCTCTACAACGAATATCAGGCCGAGCAGCGGCGACTTGAGGCCGAACGAGTGGCCCGTGCCACCGGTGGTCTGTCGATGGAGGCCACGCCGGGGTTTGTATGCCCGGTCCGCCAGCCATTCTCGTTTGTCAACGACTGGGGGTTCCCCCGCGACGGTGGCGCTCGAACCCACAAAGGAACGGATGTGTTTACCCCGTACGGCCAGGAGCAGTATGCCGTCGCCAACGGAACCATCGAACTGTTATCTGGTGGCCTCGGCGGGACTGCCATCTGGTTGGTGTCAGACTATGGAGTCCGTTTCTATTACGCTCACATGAGCGGGTATGCGCCGGGACTGACGAACGGCCAAACCGTGGCCATTGGCGACCTTGTCGGATACACCGGGAACACCGGCAACGCCAGGACAACACCGCCTCATCTTCATTTTGGAATACGAGCGTCGGCGGGGAGCTGGGTTAACCCCTATCCTACGTTGGCACGAACTTGCGGATAAGGAGCATTGTGAGCGAGAAACGACGTCGAATCGATCAGATTCTCGACCCGGCCTATGTTGTGAACCTGACGGGCCTTGAGCTTGGCGAGCTTCGTGATCGGCGCCAATTGGCTGCTGACGTCGAAAGCGAGCTTTCGTATTATCGCCGGATGCTGCACGGTCGCATGGACCTGCTCAACTTTGAGTTGGCGCGCCGCCGCGGAGACGAGAAGCGCTCCCTCATTGAAGCGCTGCCCGAAATTCTCGGGGCAGGGGAGCGCGCTGGCGGGCAGACCGGCCGGGTCCGGGGAGAGTTCGACCTGGCGTTCGCCGGTGACGGGAATCGTCCGATCGACGCAGCCCTCCAGGACGATTTCCTAACACATGTCTATGACCTCGAAGTGGCCGAACTCGAGGATATTCTCACGGCTCTCACCGAGGCCGAACGCGAGGTGTCGGAGACCCGACGGTCGATCCAGGTTGTCTTCGACACGGTTCAACAAGTCATCTCCGATCGATATCGAGAGACTGTTGTCGGCGACCTCCCCGATTGACCCTGCTCGGTCGAGTAATTCGTAGCGGGGTTGTCGAAGCAGAACACCACGGTGCGGTCGCGGTGGTGGCCCCTGACGGTCGGTTGATTGCATCCATGGGTGACATTGATCGGGTCTTCCATGGTCGTTCGTCTCTGAAACCCTTCCAGGCCAGGGCGGCTCTTGATCTGGGGGCGTTGGTGACCGGACCTTCCCTGGCCGTCTCCTGCGCCAGCCACGGTGGACTTCCGATTCATGTCGCCTATGTCAGAAGCATGCTTGCCCGGGTCGGTCTCACCGAAGCGTCGCTCCTCACGCCGGCGACCTGGCCCGCCAGTGATGACCAGGGTCGGCGTTACTTCGCTGCCGGCCAGACCCATCCCCTTCCGATCTGGCACGGCTGCTCGGGTAAGCACGCTGCCATGCTCCAGGCCTGCGTAGTCGCCGGTTTCCCAACTGAGTCATACCTTTCGTTCGATCATCCCCTTCAAGCCCGGATCCGGAATCGCCTGGCGGAAGCGCTTGGGCACGATCTCTCGGATCCCGCGGTCGACGGGTGCGGAGCCCCGGTGTACGAGGTGTCCGTCCGATCATTGGCAGGGGCCTTCGCCCGGCTAGCCGTTCACCCAGAGTATCGGGACATCTGGACGGCGATGCACCGTTATCCCGCCCTGGTTGGTGAGAACCCGCGAGCCGATCAGTTGGCTGCGACGGTGGCTGAGGCGGCTGCCAAGGTCGGCGCGGAAGGACTTATCGGGGTCGGCTTACGGTCTCAGTTCGGCATAGCGATCAAATCGTGGGATGGTTCCATAAGAGGAATCGAAGCTGGACTGGTGGGAACGATGGAACAACTCGGGCTACTGAATGGTTCTTCACGTCGTCTGTTACGTGAGCGCCTCATCGTGCTTGGCGGGGGCGAACCTCAAGGTCATGTCGAACCGACTGTGGAACTGGTGTGAGTTCATTTTCTGATCCTCGATTTCTGATGTCGCCTGTGGCGGATCGACTCGGACCTTTTCCGCACGGCGACTTCCTCGACACGGTTTGGAAACACACAGCTGGTCCAACCGACGAGCTGTGGATTGTGAGTGATGAGCGGGGATTGGTCCCGTTATCGGTGGTTGGAAACACGATCCGGTTCGTGGGGAGTGCCGACTTGGTCGACTATCGCAGTCCGCTGGGGGAGAGCACTGCTGACCTCATCGCCGGCGCTATTGGGTCCCGGCCGCAGGGACTAAGGATCGTCGCCGATTCACTGCCCCGTCCGGCCGCCGATGTCGTGGTCAAGGGACTTGCGGCGGCCGGTCTTGAGGCAACCGTCGAGGAACACTCGTTGGCAGCCGTGCTTCAGCTTCCGGATAGTTTTGAAGAGTATCTGGAGCGCCTCGGCAAGAAAGAGCGGCACGAGACCCGCCGGAAACGCCGTCGGTACGAGGCGGAACTCGGCGAGGTTCGTTTCGATCGCGAATCTTTGCCTGGCCCCCGATTTGACGAGTTTGTCATGTTTCATCGCCAGTCACCTGGTGACAAAGGTGGTTTCATGACAGATGAGATGGTGGCCTACTTCCGAGACCTGTTGGAACTCGATGGATGGGGTATTGATGCGCTCGTTGATGACCGCGATGCGATGGTCGCAGGTGGGTTTGGCTACCAGGCTCAAGACGCTTATTTCTTGTATAACAGTACGTTCGACCCAGCCAGGGGCGACCTATCGCCAGGTGTCGTACTCATTTCTAGCCTGATCGATCTTGCCATCGACAACGGCGCGACCGTATTCGATTTTCTCAAAGGTGACGAGAACTACAAGTTCCGACTCGGTGCCGAGCCGCGACCCTTGTACATCGTGACGGCCATGACATGATCGACCGCGTTGCCTATCTCAGCTTGCACACCTCGCCACTCGTCCAACCGGGCAGCGGCGACGCCGGAGGCATGAATGTCTACATCGATGAACTGGCCAGAACCATGGCCGGGCGCGGCGTCCATGTCGACGTCTTCACGAGGGCAGTTGATCCCAACCAGCCTCCCATCGTCATCGTCAATGATCACTATCGGGTTATCCACATCGCGGCCGGACCCATGTTTGACCTGCCGATTATCCAACTCACCGAGTATGTGTTCGAGTTTGCCGAGTCAGTCTGCGAATGGGCCAAAACAACCGGTACCAGATATGACATCGTTCACTCCCACTACTGGCTGTCTGGCTGGGCGGGTCTGATGGTCAAACGGATTCTGGGAATTCCCCTCGCAAACTCTTTCCATACGCTCGCCAGAGTCAAGGATGCTACGCGCAGGCCAGACGAACGTCCGAGCGCCCTGGTGAGGATCGCCGCCGAACATGACGTCATCGCCGGTTCCGATTGCGTCATTTCGTCCACTCGGGCCGAGTATGACGATTTGCTCACTCACTACGGCGCCGACCCGACCCGGCTCTGCACCTCACCTCCTGGCGTCGACCACGAACTGTTCAAACCCGGCGACCAGAAAGCCGCCCGTACCTCTCTGGGTTTCCCGCTTGACGATCCATTGGTTCTGTTTGTCGGCCGTATCCAGGCTCTCAAAGGAGTCGACGTGGCTTTCGATGCCTTCGAGAAGGTGCAGGCCGGGCTGTCGGCCGCCCGGATGATCATCGTCGGCGGGCCAAGCGGACCGAACGGGGAGGCGGAGGCTTCGGCGCTTCGTGAGAACATCGACCATCGTGGCCTGGGACATCTGGTGGATTTTTATCTCCCGGTTCCCCACCGTGAGCTGGGGGTCTTTTATCAGGCGGCCGACGTCCTGGTGTTCCCATCAAGGTCCGAATCGTTTGGCCTCGTGGCGGCCGAAGCCGAGGCGTGCGGTACGCCAGTGGTCGCCGCCAGGGTGGGCGGCCTTCCGTATGTCGTTTCAGACGGCAACTCCGGAGTGCTTATCGACGGGTGGGAATCAGGCGATTATGCCGATGCGTTGACCCGGATCCTTACCGACGCGAACTACCGCCAACAGCTATCTGCTGGAGCGATCGCGTTTTCTGAGCAGTTCTCCTGGGCGTCGACCGCCCATCGGCTACTTGAGTTGTATGCCGGTATCCAGGGCTGAAGCTGCCGCAGTTCTCGCCGAGACGGTTGAGGCATGGCTGGCCGACTCCGAAAACGACGTTGTGTATTCCGAGGAGGTTGATGGCTACCTCGTCATCAGGATGCGTCAGTCGGTGAGAGATTTCACGTCCGTATGGTTTATGGTTGGTGAGCGGTCGATTCAGATCGAAGCCTATGTGCTACCGGCGCCAGACGACGACCACTCAGCGGTTTTCCGGCAATGTCTGGTGCGGAACCGAAAGGCCTGGCGGGTTCACTACATGGTGGGACAAGACGGCGGACTTGTGCTCCACGGGCGGCTCGCCAATGAAGTTGTCAACAGCTCCGAATTGAGCCTGCTGCTCGCCGAGATCTACGACGCCATCGAAGTCGGTTTTCGCCCGTTAATACGGGCTGGATGGCCTACCGAAACGGGTCGCGAAAAATAGGGTTGAGAAACTTGTTCACACCGGTTGTGCACAAGCGCCTGTGGAAACCTGTGGATACTGTGGATTATTCACTCGTGGAGTGCCCGGCGTGCATACACAGGGTCGGCCCGTGATAGTTAGCGTTAGTTATACGTCGTTAACCGTCGGGATCAAGAGGGTTGACGCATAGAACTATGTCTCGTAGATTCGGTTACAAGCAACGCCCAAGGTGCTGCGGCAATCAACAACCGTTCGGGGAAGTGCGGGAGTACGTTTTGTCGGGGTTCCTTGGGCGTTTGCGTTGTGAGGCCTATGGCTCCAGACCCACTCCGAGTGTCGCCGCCACCCCGGCATCGATCATCAGCTCGAAATCTGGTTTGGGTTGATACCCACCGAGGGTCTTCATAAAGAGAACCGTGACATAGATGCGACCGTTCGGGTCGACCTCGGACGCAACCCCTACCCGGTCATAATCGCCCATGATGTTGGCGCGGTGGGTTGGTGAGGCCATAAATGCCTTATGGAGCTTCGTGACGTTAGGCCCATAACCAACGTTTTCGCCGATTGACTGCCAACCGGTGGTGAAATTCGTAAGGTCGGATGAGTGGTAGATGTCGCCGTGCGCCATCATGGCCGCCGTGTGGACGATCGCGTCATCTACGAGGTCGTCGTATGGGACGAGTGGGCTAAGCCCCCCGGCGATTCGCTCGTCGTTCAGCAGTGCCACAAACTGGCCATCAAGATCCCCATCGGCGATGGCAGTCGCCACTATTGGCGCCTGGGATGGCCCGGGTCGAGGGGGAGCGGCCGCCACGGCGGTTACCAAACCGACCGTCAAGGCGACTGTAAGAGTAAGAACTATCGCCAGGCGCATGCCGGTTGTATCGGCACGTGACCACGAACATTGAGCCACGCCGCGCTGGCGACTCAAGCCTGAACCAGGTCTACAGGGCGAGCCCGAACATGAGTTCACGCAGATTGACCGGCTTGGTCTCGTAGGTATGCAGGTCGATCCGCATCGAGCCGAGCCGGAGGCCCTGCATACCTTCTCCGTGGTTGGTCCGAACCCGTAAGACTCCCTCGGTGTATTCCAGAACACCCAGACCCAGGCAAGCACCGAAACCATCCTGGACGCCCACGACCATCCCCGCCAGTCGATCGAGATCGAGACCGGTCGGAAGCGTCGGAGCAAATACGGTTGGCTTTATGCGCCAGGCTTCGAGGGGATGGGATAAGGCTTTGCCAAACTGCTGAACCCGTACTTCCGAGCGAACATCAGGTGACACCGGTACCAGGTCGGGATGCACTTCGGCAGTTACCACATCGACTGAGAAAAACCGTTGGAGCATACCGATGATTGGGTCAAGTTCAGACCCACGTTGCAGGCCGACCACCAGTCGCGGGTGGCAGGTCTCGACTTTGTGGTATTTCAGCGTTTGGCCGACCACGCCCGACACTGTTCCGGTGGTGTCGATCACGACCAGGTCGGCTGAGGCATGAGCTTGCTCAACGAGCGCCGCCGTCGCCAAGACCATTTGAAGGACCAGGCGGGCCGGATTGGTACTTCCGACGAAGCGCACCGCGTCTGCCTCTGAAATGGTCCCGAGGTCCTCGACGCTGCGGACCCATTTCAGTCCTACACATCCTGGAGGTCCGACCGTCGACTGAGCAACGTCGGCATCGACATAGGCGGTCACCTTGCCCTGGCTGGCTGCCTGTCGCAGGATCTCGCCGGCCAGGGTCGATTTCCCGGTGTCGGGCGCCCCGATGAGCATGACGACGCCGCCTTGGGCTGCGACGGAGGACGCAAGCTGTGTGTGATCAGTCACCAGCGAATGGTAACTGGCGGCGGGGTTACGTGGATCGCTCGGTAGCATGGCCCCCTATGCGACCCGCCACCACCTTCGTGATTATTGCGCTGCTAGCCATTCTCGCCGTTGCGGGAGCCGTTTCGATTATTCAGTTGAATTCGCCTTAGGACCTGGCGAACGTGACCGGGCGCTCCAGCCCGATCGAGAGCTCGTCCGAGGCGCGTCCCTGGCGGACGGATAGAGCCACCAGACCTTGCGAATCCACCACCGCCATCAACGTGCCCTCTTCGACTCGGCCGTAGGTGTCGACCAATTGGACCACTCGTTCGTTGAGTCCAACTTTGATGGTCATGGTGTCGCCGAAGCCGATCCCGATTTCTGCCAGGTCTTCTGGTCCAATATTCGTTTGCACATTCCCAAATCGATCGATCCACCAGGTGTGTCCACTGACGGTGGTATCAGTTACCTCCGGCAGCGGAAGGATCATGGGCTTGAGCGAGGCGGGATCGATGGCGTCACCAAGATCTTCAATGCGGGCCTCGCCGGATGCCAGCACGGCTGCGGCCGGTCCGAACCGATCCCGGCCGTCGAAGGTGGCTCCGGCCGACGGGATGACAAAATCGGGATTCACCAGCGTATAGGCGGCCCGGGCTCCGCCCACGAGAGCCACCGCTGGAGACAGAAGTCCATTGTCGGGTCCGACAAAGTATCCCCAGTCCGTCTCGACAGCGATCGGGAGTCGATCGGTGCCAACTCCTGGATCGACGACCCCCAACGCCACCCCTTCTGGCAGGTACTGAATGGCTCGCATGAGCGACAGGGCGCCTGAGCGGACGGATCCCGGATGGACGGAATGATTCACGTCTATGACCCGGGTTTCCGGGCTCATCTTGGCGATGACTCCATGGACGACTCCTACGAACTCATCCTCGTATCCGAAGTCAGAAAGGAAAGATACGAACGTTGTCATTATGAAAAACTCCAAAAAAGGCTCAAGCTGGTCAGGGTTGTGACCGATACTAGGGGGGTACGGGAGCGCTTCGGTGTTCCCGTAAAGGAGACAACTGAAGCGCTACGGAAACCCTTGGGCACGTTCAAAGAACCCAAGGTGTATCGGAAGCCTCCCAGCCCGCCCCAGTGGTGTGGATGTTGACTCCTTAAGAAAGTGTCGGACCCTTCGGGGTCCGACACTTATTTAAGCTCGTATTCGGCAGCGGACTAAGGGGCCGTGGTGGTTGGCGTTTCGCCGGTTGGAACCGTCGAGTCCGTGGTGGTTGTGCCATCCGCCGGAGCTGCTGCCAGACCGCAATCCGCGATGGCGGTATCGAGGGGCTCGCCTCCGAATGCCACCCGCTCGTACAGCACCACCGAACGAATCTCTTCTTCGGAAAGCGACTCCCCCCAGGCTTGCATGCCGCCAGCCACCGGCTTACTGATGTCACCGTAGGTATTTCCGAACTGGGCTTGCCACCCGGCTGATCCGAGTGTGACCCAGGTCACATGATCCGAACAAGACGAGAACGTGGTCAAGACGGATCCACCACTAAGAGCTGGTCCGGCCCCACCTTGTCCGTTGGCTCCGTGGCAGGCGGCGCACGTTACGTATGTCGCACTGCCATTGGCGATGAAGTCGGTCTGGCCGCCGCCACCGCCTCCGACCCCCTTATAGGCAGACAGGTCGCAATTGACGAGCTCGTTGCGAAAATCGATGGCAAGTTGCCCGGCTTTACCGCAATCGGGTCCGGCCGAGTTGACCGTAATGTATCCGACAGCGAACAACGGTAGGATTGTGAAGAGGCCAAGCATCCATATCGGTATGACGGATCTGGTGCGTTCTTTGATCCCGGCGGTTCGAACGGTCGTGACTTGATCCCATTCGTATGACTCTTCGATCGTGACGGTCTCGGGGATCGGGGCCGCCGCCACCATGCGAGTTGGTGCGTCATCCGGCGCGGGTATCGGCGCAGATGCCGCCGGCGCCGCTTGGGGGGCCGGTTCCGGGGTGGCCGTTTCCACGACGGACCCGGCCGCTTCAGGGGCGGAACCAGGTTCAGGAGTGGCTGCTGTGGTTGCCGGGGTGGCCCCGCCGCCAGCCCAGGCCGCCAGCACGGCATCCACCGTGGTTCCGGTGGCTTCGGCTCGTGCCTTGGCGGAGCGCATAACGAGATCTTCTGGCCCGCCGATGTTGGCGGCTGCCGCAGCTAGGTCGCTCATTCGGATTCCTTAAGGTATGTGAGCAACGCGTTCAGATCATCTGGTGACAGATGCGCGAAGCTAGGCATCAACGAGTCGGGATTGAGACTCTTCGGGTCGACCAGGACGGTTCGCAACTTGGCCTCATCGTCCTCGTAGCGGGTCTCGACGTGGGTTAGGTCGGGCCCGATCCGGACGAAGCCGAGGGTGGGGGGACCGACGGCCGGACTTGTCCCTGGTTCAGAAACCGGGCCGAGACCGACATCGGTGACGACCGAGCGGACCTGCTGGGTGTGGCAGTACATGCAGCCCTCCTGCAGGTAGACCGTTCGACCGGCCAGTGCTTGACTCGAAAGTATGGGAGTCGTTCCTGGTATTTGATCGGCGGCCGCATTGCGAGCATCAAGCGCCGGCACTCCGACTGCCAGCAGGGCACTCACAGTGAAGATGATCACCAGGACGGCCAGTGCCATGATGGGGTGATCGGTACGTCCTACGAGCAGGGGAGCTGCATCGGGATCGGGGCGAGCCGCCACCAGGACCGGGGCTGGAGCAACGGTCTCCGGCGGTGCCACGCTGGCTGCCACTTCGGTGGGGACGATTGTCGATGGTGGGGTCTCTGCCAACGGGGGCTCAGGAGCCGGTGCCGTCGGGGCGGCTGCTGCCGTGGGAGTGATCGCTTCGCCTCCACCCCAGGCGCCGAGCACGGCTTCGACGCTGGTCCCGGTGGCCGTCGCCCGTGCCTGGGCCGACCTCATCACCAGTGATTCGGGAACTCCGGTGGCCGCCGCGATGGACGCTGCATCGCTCACGACGCCACCTCCTCGTCGGCGAACACAAGCAATTCCCTTGTCGTGGTCTGGCCCGATGTGAACGTGCGCCAGACGTTGTAGACGTACAACAGGGCGGCGGCCGCGATCACGAGCATTCCCAGGAGTCCGAGTGAATAGAGACCGCCCACCGCGTCAGCCGTAGCCGAGAAGCCGTCACCGGCGATGGCTGAGGTACCTGAATAGGCCGCTGAGACCCACGTGTAGCCAGACGCAAGGCCTGCGGCCCATAACGCTCCGGAAGCCAATAGGACCCCGGTCAACAGCAGTCGCAGCTGGGTTCTGGCGAGTGATGGCGAGAATATGCGACGTCCTGCGGTCCGTGGAATGGCGTGGTACCCAAACGCGCAGGCGAACAGCGTTCCGACCCCCCACACCGAAGCCAACTGGGTTCCTGAAACAAACGTCGTCAGGCCCACCACTGCTGACACGCTGCGGAATCCTTGCGTTCCGGCCACGAGCGCCACGAATACGGCTGCCAGGCTGCCCACGATGGCGAATTGGACATCGGCGTGGGTGCGGAGCATGTCCCACTTCCCGCTCATGGTCCCGACCAGATTGGCCAGTACTGCCACGGCCGGGATGATCATTCCGAGGGCGAAAACTGCCCCGATGCTTTCGGCCCAGTCACCGACCGGGCCGTATATCTGGCTGGCCAAACCGGCCCAGAGAGAGGTGATGACGAGTGACCAAAAGCCGACCATGGCCAGCGAACGACTGTACAGCGGGTTTCCGGTCGTCTTCGGAACGATGTAATAGGCGCCACCGATGCCAATTCCTACCGCCCACATCGCGTAGATGGTCGAGGTGTAGAACTCATTCTGGATCAGGCCACCGACCACGGCTTCCCCGGGGATATTGCCGACGATGGTCGCTCCGATCAGCCAGACCAGGCCTGCCAGCACGTAATAGAGGCTGACGTACGTTGAGGTCTCGGTTCGATGACGGATGGTTTGGGCCGTCACGGCCAGCGGTACGAGATAGGTGGCGAGCAACACCGCATCGGCGATGAAGTGAACATCGGCGAGTGGGCGCCCGTCGGTGTACCCGAGACCGATCCCTACTACCGCCAGGACTGTTACCGCTGCGCTGGCGAACGTCGCCAACACCGCCACCGGCTCGTTCCAGAGCCGGGCACCGGTCAATCGGGGCAGGAGGTAGTAGATGATGGCCAGGTTCGAGAACGTCAGCCAACCAAGAAGAGCGGTGGTATCGGCCATCGGCTGGAGGCGACCGTACGACAGAAAGGATGTGTTTGACAAGAAGTCCGGATAGGCCAGCTTCAGCGTCGCAAGAACCTGAAGGCCGCCGGCGAGGAGAAGAAAGATCCCGGCCAGAAGGAGTGCCACCCGGCCGGCCGAATCGGCTCCCCGAATGATTCCCGCTGCTGAGCGGTTCTCTTCTGCGGTGATGGTCAAGCTGGCGCTCCTTCAGCTATCCGTGACTGTGTGGGCGGAGCGCAGCATACTCGACTGACGGCCCGCGTTCGATATCTTGGCTCGCATTCTGCCCGGCCCACGTATGGTGAGTCAAAGTGGACGGGAAAGGTTATGTGATCGCCTGTTCGTGGCGTATTGTGGATTGAGCAACGGGACCTCGATGTGCTAGAACTGCGATGGCAGTTACGCAGCTTGGACTCGCTCGCCGTCACTTGCTATCGGGTCCGAAGAGGAACAGACCAAAAGCCTATGAACTGGGTATACGACCAAAAGAAACGCACTCGGATTGGCAGCGCCGCGATGGTGTTTGGTTTGTTTGCCGCGGTGGCTGGTCTATCCATAGCGGTTGTGTTCGGCAACGAGCTACTGGTCTCGCCCGAATTCCTGAGAGACAGCTTCCTCGACATGCCGCGCTGGTTACCGGTTACGTTCGGTCAGATCACCGCGGCGGCCGGTTCGCAATTCATCATTGCCGGTGCCTTCCTTGTGTGGGTGACCGGCAAACCGATGACCTGGGCCAGAGCGGGGTTTGCCACGTTTCTCACGTGGTACGAACTCGTCCTCTTTTACGGCATTATTCCCTCTGAGTGGCTGAACCTCACCCAGGGTCCGCTCGGTTGGACCACGCAGAAGGTGTTCCTAACCGTCCCCAAATGGCTCGTTCTCAACAACGACGTCGAGATTTCCTTTGCCGTCCTCAAGGACGCCGTGTCCGGTGGATATCATGCGGTTGTGCTTGGGTTGGGTATTTTGCTTGCCTCCAAGATCCAGGGATTTGGCCTCGGCGCTCCCAGCCCGAAGGCTGAGGTCTCCTCTCCATATGGGCGTCCGCTTTCGAAGGCGATCAAGTAGATGGCAACGGCTCGCGACGTATGGGTGGAGGTTCCGCCGATCCGCGACGACTATCAGTTGGCCGTGGTCGATGGCGCCTACTTGTTGGGCCAGGTCAAGCCAAAGCAGTTTCTCCACATCGACCAGTCAGAGTGCATCCTGTGTGAAGGATGTGTGGATATTTGCCCATGGAAATGTATCCACTACTTGTCGCTTGATGCCATCCAGGAAGGGAGCAACGTTGCCCACCCCAGAGAGAGCGAAGGCGCCAAGGGGTTTTTCCTGGTCGACGAGAACGAGTGCACCCGTTGTGCGCTCTGTGTTGATCGGTGTCCGACTGGCGTCATCACGCTTGGGAAGTTCGAAGGCTCTCTATCTGCCGAAGTCGAGACAGCAGGACTGGCTCCCTGGGACATCGATACCGGGCAGCGCGATTACAAGAACGGTTACGTCTACGGACTACGGATGTAGGAACTGATGGCAAACGGAATCATCGAAAAAGTCAAAGAGCAAGCCACCTCCATCTGGGAGAAGGTCCACGGAAGTCAGGTGGCAGAGTCGATTCTGCGGCCCGGTTCACCGTTTAAGAAGGGCTACTCGGACACGCCACGTAACCGCTCTTACGTGATCATGAACAACGTTCTCTACCACCTCCACCCGGTAAAGGTGAAGCGCCACGGGGTGCGACTCTCTTACACGCTGTGCCTGGGTGGGATCAGCTTCTTCCTGTTCATCCTGTTGACCATTACCGGCATCTTCCTGATGTTCTATTACGCCCCAACCGCAGAGGCGGCCTACTCGGATGTCGCCGCTTTGTCTACGTCGGTGGCGTTTGGTTCGCTGGTCAGGAACATGCACCGGTGGGGTGCTCACTTCATGGTGCTTTCGGTGTTCTTGCACATGAGCCGGGTGTTCTATCACGGTGCATACAAACCGCCTCGCGAATTCAACTGGGTAGTCGGGGTAATCCTCTTGCTTCTGACCCTGCTGTTGTCCTTCACCGGGTATCTGTTGCCGTGGGACCAGTTGGCACTTTGGGCTGTCACGGTCGGTACCAACATGGCTGGATTCGTGCCCGTGTTCGGCGGCCAGGTCAAATTCCTCCTGCTGGGTTCCGTAGAGGTAACCGCTGACACCATCCTGCGATGGTACGTGCTCCATGTTCTCTTTTTCCCATTCATTATTGTCATCTTCATGGCCGTGCATTTCTGGCGGGTCCGCAAAGATGGCGGAATTTCCGGTCCGTTGTAAGGAGTGATGAGTGTCTGACATTCCAGAACATTTGCTCCGGCGATCGGCCGAAGCCAAAGCCAAAGCACTCGGCGTTCCGGTCGAAGAGATTCTCGCTGAAATGACGGGGGAAGCCCCTCCAACGCCCATGGACATTGGCGAACAGCCAAAGGTCGAAACGGTGGCGGCCGCCGAACCGGCTACCCCAGCCGCGGGGCCAGTCGCCGAGCCGGAGACTCCGTCCCAGGAGCCGGCGCCCCAGGCGCAGGTAGTAGCCGCCTCGTCGCCTGATGCCGGTGCAGCTGGAGAAATTGACTATGACGCGGCGGCCGCCAAAGCCGGGATGCCGGCGTCGCTGCTTAAACGCTCCGTCGAGGCGAAAGCCAAGGCAAGTGGTGTTTCGGCTGCCAGCGTTCTGGCCGAAATGTTGGGCGAAGAAGCCCCGGCTGCGTCGACGGCGGCCTCAGTTCCGCCCGCCGATGAGTCCGCACCGGTTGCGGAGATCACCGAGTCGGTCGCCGAAGTTGTCGAGATTCCGGTCGCCGAGCCGGCCGCAGCAGCCAGTGTTGCCGCCGAACCTCCGGCGGTGGGTCGTTCTGGAGGAGCCACCGCGGTTGCGGCTCGCCCGCTCGCTCAACCGGAGGCCGTGCCGGAGGGAGTTCGGACCCAGCGACTGCTCACGGTCGTCAAGGCGAACGCTATTCAACAGGTCAAATCAGAGCCGACCGATAAGGTCAGCACGTGGCCGCATCTCATGATCATGGAGTTTGCGGCACTCCTGGCGGTGACCGCGGTCCTCATTGTGTTGTCGGTGATTCTGCAGGCACCACTGCTCGAGTCTGCCAACTTCAATGCGACCCCGAACCCGTCGAAGGCACCGTGGTACTTCCTCGGTCTCCAGGAATTGTTGTCGTATTTCGATCCGCAGATCGCGGGCGTAACGGTTCCGACCATCATCGGCCTCGTCGGGTTCATGGCGATCCCCTACGTTGACCGGAACCCTTCAACCAAACCATCTGACCGTAAGTTCGCGATCTTCATGTACACGTTCTTCATGATGGGTGCCGCCACGCTCACCATCTTCGGAGTCTTGTTCCGGGGGCCTGGGTTCAACTTCACCTACCCATGGGCGGATGGCATATTCTTCGACGACTTGAAAGACTGGGTGAACTTCTGATGACCGCGCCCCAGATTCTCACCATATTGGGCTCGATCCTGTTCGTCCTTGGCGGTTTGGCGACCTTTGTCATCGCTTATCGGCGGGGGCCGAACTCATGGGAAGAACAGTTGGATAAGGATGCCCGCAAGGCAGACCGGAGCCGGATTCCGTCCATGTTTACACGGTCCAAGGTGGCTGAAGTATCCGAACCGACCGTCGAATCCCCGGTGGCTTCGGTGGCGGTGGCGGTGGCGGTCGCTGAGGAACCCATCGAGAAGGTCCATCCGGTGGTGGAGCTATCGGCTTCCGAGCAGGGTGTCAACCGTCGCCAATTCTTCAACCGGGCACTGGCCGCCTCGTTCTTCGGGACCCTCGGTACGTTCGGCGTTGCCTCGCTGGCGTTTAGCTGGCCGAAGGTGAGTGGCGGATTCGGATCGGATGTGAGTGCCGGACCAGTTCAAGCCATCAAGGATGCCATTGCCCAACCAGATGGCACCATCACTCCATTTTATCTGCCGGCCGCCAAGGCGTGGATCGTGCCGGTTTCAGACTCCGTTCTTCCCAATTCTCAATTCGCCGAAGACCTAACCGTCGCCGACGGGTTGAGCGCCCTCTGGCAGAAGTGCGTCCACCTCGGTTGTGCGGTGCCATGGTGCCAGAGCTCGCAGGGCTTCGAATGTCCCTGCCACGGTTCGAAATACAATCAGATCGGCGAGTACGAAGCAGGCCCTGCCCCCCGTAATCTCGACCGGTTCGTCGTGGAGATTGACTCCAAAGGTGAGTTCATCATCAAAACTGGTTCGGTCATTCCGACGGAACGGGCTCCGGTCAAGAGTGTCAAATACCCACAGGGTGTTTTCTGCACAGCGGCGGCTGCCGAATGAGCGGGATGGTCATTGTTGTTGCCGCGCTTGTTGCGATCGGGTGGCTGGCGTTCCTCGTAGCCAACGGGTTACGGGGTCGAAGCCAGGATGCCGTGGCTCCCAACTTGTCGCTTTACAAGACTGATGACGAGCTTGAGAACCGTCGCCTCGATCGCGTCCTCGGAGTAGCGGTCATTCTCTCTGCCTTTCTGGCGGTTTCGTTGCCGGTGTATTACCTCGGCGAACGCAACCGGCAGGAGTCGTTTGTGGTTGAATTTGATGACGTCGCCGTTCACCGCGGCAGTCTTCACGTGACTGAGTTTAAGTGTGCCGGCTGCCATGGCGAGGGTCTCGTTGGTGGGGTCGCGACCTATGTGGACGCCCGGTCCGGGGTTACCGTCAGTTGGGCGGCCCCATCGCTGAATGACATCTTTTATCGGTATGACCGCGACGAGGTGAAGTTCTGGCTCACGTACGGTCGGGCGGGTAGCCCGATGCCGGCCTGGGGTCTGGCCGGTAATGGGCCGATGAACGATGCCCAGCTCGAAGTAGTTCTCGATTACCTGAAGTCCATCCAGGTCAGTCAGACCGACGCCGTCGCCAGGGCCGACTCGCTGATCACGGCTGCGATCAGCGGTTTGGGTACCGCCGACGCCACGGTGACCGGCTCCATTGCCAAGCAGGAAGAACT
>JAENVV010000095.1 GCA_016650365.1 Acidimicrobiia bacterium | reverse complement strand
GAACATTCTGATCATCCCTCTCGCGGCGCTGATGATCTTTGGTCGGCGGGCCACGCTTGGTTGGTTTGCTGTGTTCGTTGCCACCGTGGTGTGGGGAGCTGCGGTGCCGGGCAAGGGCAACATGGAAACCTGGCTCCTCGTAAGTAGTGGTTAGGGATCGCGGCTTCTCTCATGTCGTTTCGATGGTGACAAAGCCGACGAAGGCATCGCCCGATTCCGCCTTGGCGAACCGCTGACACTGACGGAATAGGCGCAACTCCGCTGCTGATTAGGTCGTACAATCTGAGTATGAACAGTCGACCATTTAGCGTTTTTGCCCGGTTCGTCGGATTGCTCTTCGCGCTGCTCGGCGGGTGGATCTTCGCCATCTACTTCTTCGACAATTCGTACTCGGGCGCAGTTTTCGCATGGATCATCGTTGCTGGAGCCAGTGGCGCCATCGGCGGCGTGTTGTACCTCCTCAGCTTCGATGGACCGACCCGCTTCAGGACTCTCAAGGTCCGACTCACGGGCTGGGTAGGGATGCTCATACTCGGGCTGCTCCCCTGGAGCTTCGCCTTTTTGATGATCCCGCTGCTGCTCCTGACGATTCCCAGCCTGTTAACCAAAGGGCTATCGCAACCGTCGCATAGACCAACACCCGCTTAGGTCCCCCGTTCGGGCTGATCGTCGTGGGATTTGCGCGCTAAATGTCGATGAGCACTTTCCCGATGGCGTGCGCTTCACATGCCTCATGAGCTGCAGCGATGTCGGATAGAGCGAAGCGGTGCGCCGGTAACTCGGTCAGTACACCACGTTCGAGGCAGTCGGTGACGGCGGCAACTCCAGCTGCGATCGCTTCCTCTCCGGCGTCGTAGAGCATCATGAAGCGCAGTGTCTGGTTACCCATCATGTGGTTGATCACGTTGACTACAGGATCGTGGGCGGTCCTGGCGTAGGTCACGATCGTGCCGTGTGGGGCGAGCACCGCCGCGTCGAGTTCCATGTTTTCGCCGAGAGCTACCTCAACGATGCGGTCTACTCCACCAGGCGCGGCCACCAGAATCTGCTTGTCGGCGTCGGCCTCTCGGTAGTTGACGACGACGTCAGCTCCGGCGGCTTCAGCCAACGCCGCTTTCTCGGAACTGCTCACGGTCGCGACCACTCTGGCGCCGGCGTGTTTGGCCAACTCAATGGCATAGTGACCGACCGCTCCCGCACCACCGGATACCAGGATGGTCTGCCCATCGATCGGGCCATCCCAATAAAGTGCCCGGTGAGCCGTGAGAGCCGGGACGCCCATGCTGGCGCCCAGATCCATGGATGCCCTGTTAGGAAGCGGAACGGCGCGTTCGGCAGGCACGACCGTGTATTCGGCGGCGGTCCCATATTGGCGGCCACTCGCCGCGAAGTAGATCCACACGTTCTGCCCGACCCGGGCCTCGTCGACTCCCGGACCGACCGCTTCGATCACGCCGGCACCGTCCTGGTTGGGGATGACAAACGGGAACACCATGGGTCGACTGCCCCGACGGGCCTTCCAGTCGGTGGGATTGACCCCCGACACGACCACGCGAACAAGCACCTCGCCCTCAGCCGGGACGGGCTTGTCGACCTCCCCAACCTCAAGCACATCAGCCGCCTCGCCAAACCTGCGATAGAACGCCGCCCGCATCATCGCCATGGTCTAGCCGATCGCTTTCGCACACGCAACGGCAGCTTCCCGAAGCCTCTTTTCCCGGGGATCGTCGTAGAGGTAATAGTCCATTCGATTCATGCCATAGGCAAATCCGAGCCCCAGTTCCGGATCGGCAAAGCCAAACGAACCGCCCGCTCCTGGCGTCCCGAACGCATGCTCGGAACCGAACTGCAGGTGCTCCCATGGTTTGAGGAAGCCAAGCGAAAACACCGTGTGGTCGTGCAGAACCAAGTCATAAGTCCCGTCCGATGGCGGAGTAGCCGCATCGGTCAGGGCATGCATGGTTACGGCGTCGATACCGAGGACTTTCCCTCCCGTGGCGAACTCGCCATAGGCCTTGGCGATGGACCGGACCTGCCCAATGCCATTCGAGGCAGGCAGCTCGATGCGCCGCATCTCACGGTCGTTGTACCTGATGGGCATCCCGAGGACCTTCGGGTTGGCGAACGTCCGGGCGGTAATCGACCTCGGGTTGAGAAAACCTTTGACGAACTTGAATGGCAGCTTGTTCAAGTTGGCCAGCATCATCGTGCGATACCACTGGCCTTGCATCACGGCTATTCGATCGTCTGGCACGTCATCAGGTAGACCGATGTAGAACTCAAGATCAAGCGGGCCCGCCACCTCGTCGGCGAAGAATCGTCCAATGGTCCGGTGCTGTGGATCGACGCGCCGCACGATCTCGGATTCATACCAGCCCAAGCTCAGGCCGTGATACCCGTGTTTGGTACCGGGTGCCCAAGCAGGTACCTGTTTGGCGATGGCCTTCGCCACCAACTCCGGGTCAGCCAGAACGACAAGGTCCATCGGTTCATCAATGGCGCACAGACCGGCCTGATGGGAGAACAACTGCCGCACGGTCACGTCGGCCTTGCCGCCTTGAGCGAATTCGGGCCAGTAGGCAGCGACCTTCTCGTCATAGTCGAACAATCCCTGGCTGTGGGCGACGGCCACGGCCAGCGATGACATCCCTTTGGTAGTGGAGAACACCAACACGAGGGTGTCTTCCTTCCACCGCGCCGAGGTCGCCGGGTCTCGGAATCCGCCCCACAGATCAACGACCTTGGCACCCCGGTGATACACGGAGCATGCTGCGCCTACTTCGGCTCCGGCTTCGAAGTTGGCCCGAAAGGCATCCGCTACCGACTCCCACCCTGGTTCGGCGCCACCCTCGACCATGTCCACCGTTGCCGTTCGCATCAACACCTCCACAGCCGACATTACAAGGACAGTGATGAGAACCTGCGGCCCAATCGTCGATTATTCGAATCGTCTCGATCCGCTGCTCACCAGCAACGCGGGACCACTCGCGGATTACTCCTTGAGCGCTCCAGACATCATTCCTTGGAGGAAGTAGCGACCAAGGAAGATGTAAATCAGGAGGGTGGGAACGGCGGCAAGAAACGAGGCGGCCATCTGCACATTCCAGGCGATGATCTGACTGCCGGCCAGGTTGTTTAGCGCCACGGTTACCGGCCAATGCGCAGTGTTCGTCAATACGACCGCGAACAAGAAG
>JAENVV010000094.1 GCA_016650365.1 Acidimicrobiia bacterium | reverse complement strand
CGTGAAGACAGTGCAGGTGGCCAGCGAGGCGTACTTCGCCCAGAACAACGCCTACGCGGCAACCATCGCCACCCTCGCCACTGGCTTCCTTCAGTCGGTACCCAAGACCATCGATCAAGACGCGACCAAGGGTGTCACATACACCTTGGAGTGAGGGATTGATCTCGGATAGGTGCCCCAAAGGATAGGATTCTTTGGGTCGTCTAGAAAGAAGGAAGATCCGATGGCGCCACGTAGTTTCAGTGAAGAGTTCAAAGCGGAAGCGGTTCGCGCTGTGGTCGAATCGTCGCGGATGGTCTCGACCGTCGCGAAGGAACTGGGGATCGGTTCGGAGACGTTACGAACGTGGGTGAATAAGTATCGGCGTGAGCATGCCGGTGAGGAGCCTGTTCTGTCGGAGTCGGAACGGGTCGAGTTGGCGCGGCTTCGTAAAGAGATCCGGGAAATGAAGATGGAGCGTGAATTCCTGGGAAAAGCGGCGGCCTTCTTCGCGAAGGAGTACCGGTGAGCGCCAAGTATGGGTTCATCTGCAGCGAAGAAGGCCACTATCCGACCGTGTCCATGTGCTGGTGGGCGAGGGTGTCCACGTCGGGCTACTACGACTGGCGGAGCCGACCAGCCTCGGCGACCGAGCTGTGGCGAGACGCGCTGGGGGTGTTGATCGAGTGGCTGTTCACCGACTCCGACGGCACCTACGGCTACCGCAGGATCCACGCCGCCCTGGCCCGGGCGGGTCGCTGGTGTGACTCACAAACCGTTCGTTCGATCATGCGGGAACGTGGGCTGGTGGCAGTCCAGCCGAAACGCAAAGGCCCGAAGACCACGCTCAGCTCTGATGCCGGCACACTGCCGGACCTGCTGAAGCGTGACTTCACCGCGGCCGTGCCGGGCACCAAACTCGTCGGGGACATCACCTACATCGACACCTGGCAGGGTTGGGTGTACCTGGCCACCGTGTTGGACTGCGCCACCAAGAAGGTGGTCGGGTACGCGATGGCCGACCACATGCGCACCTCGCTCGTGATTGACGCGTTAGCGATGGCCGTCAAGAACGGCCACACCACACCCGAGGCCACCATTTTTCACTCCGACCGCGGAACCCAATACACATCGGCCGAGTTCGCCACCTACACCGGCCAGGTCCAGATCATCCGATCCGTGGGCCGGACCGGCATCTGTTATGACAATGCGTGGGCTGAATCATTCAACGCCACCCTGAAGAAAGAACGAGTCTATCGGACCAGTTACCCGACCCGCCGGCACGCCATCAAAGACATTGCCCGCTGGATCGAGCTACGTTACAATCAGAAGCGGTTGCACTCGGCGCTCGGGTACCGAACCCCGAACGAAGCCGAACAAGACTGGCATCAAACCCAATCCGCAGCCTAAACAACCAACAGAACACCAATCCGAGAAACGCCCGGCACTCCAGGCACACCGGCAGTCACACCATGCTCACCCACAGAATCGCCGCTCGGCCCATCCCAAAAACACGGAAACCGTCACCCACGAATGCGCGTCGGCGGATCGAGGCT
>JAENVV010000093.1 GCA_016650365.1 Acidimicrobiia bacterium | reverse complement strand
ATTCCGCAGCGCCCTTGAACAGTTGGTCTCGGCTATTGCAACGACTGCGTCTTCGGCCGATGCCCAACTCGCCGCCCGAGGCCTGGGCGAGCAGTTCGGCCTTTCGACCGGTCAAACCGACATTCTCGAAGACGCCGCCGCCGCGGTGGCAACCGAGCGACGCCAGTCCGGTGTGCTGGCCGCCATGGCGACCATTTCAGGACAACCACTCGATGACGTTACGGAGGCCCAACTCGGTGACCTGGCGGCCGAGGCCTTGGGCGGGGCCATGGGATTAGAGATCCGGTTCGTCGCCGGCCCCGACGAATCCGGGGCAAGCGAAGCCTGCCCGGTGACTTTCCACGACCGCCGCTTCGGCACGCTTCATATGGCTCCGGGCACGGCAGGCGGGAGGGATCAAGATCTCGTCCAGTCGTTCGCTGACCACCTCGGCATGGCGCTGGGAAATCTGGTCGTCTATCGCGATCTGCGGGGCCTCTTTGGCCGCTACGTGTCACCGGCGATCGCTACCCGGCTCCTCAATGACCCGACGAATGCCGAACTGGGTGGCGTCATGGTGGAAACCACCGTGCTCTTCGCCGACCTACGGGGATTCACCTCCTACACCGAGGGCGTCCAACACCCCGGCGATGTCGTCAACCTTCTCAATCGATACTTCACGACAGTTGTGCCGATTCTGCTCGACGAAGGTGGAACCGTCGACAAGTTCGTAGGTGACGCCGTCATGGCCGTTTTCAACACGCCGATTCTCCAACCGGACCACGCCGTACGCGCCGTACGGGCCGCCTACCGGATGCAGCAGGCCATCGGCGAGCTGATTCGGGATCGGCCCGACTGGCCCCAGTTTCGAATCGGAGTCAATACCGGTTCAGCGTTGGTTGGCAACATCGGCAGCGACGAGCTGCGCAACTACACGGCTATCGGCGATGCCGTGAATGTGGCAGCCCGCCTCGAAACTGCCACCGCACCCGGCGAGATCCTGATGGGAGCGACCACCTACGACCTGGTGCGACATGTCGTTACTGCCGAACAAGTCCAGCCGATCGACGCCAAAGGCAAAGCTGAGCCAGTGGCGGCCTACCGGCTTGTTTCGATCAGCGACCAAGGCTGACGGGTCGGTCCACCCGAAGGCAATCTATGTTCGTTTTGAGTGGCGCCCTAGATCGCCATCAACCCCCGATCGGCCGCGAACGTATGACCGTTCACATACGACGCCTCATCCGAGCAAAGCCACACAACGACTTCAGCCATTTCGGAAGGTTCGCCTACCCGGGCCATCGGTGTGTTGCCGATGACGGCGTCGATCAGCTCGGGGTTTTCTTTCATGAAGTCGGCCACCATGGGAGTGTTGATCCTCCTGGACACAGGGCATTGAACCGGATACCCGAAGTTCCATAGTCAGCGACCGCCGTCTTCGTCAGCCCGGCACACCGTGCTTCGAGGCGACGTAGGGGGCGATGTTGCCGAACCCTTTGAGGCCGGCGACCGAAGACGTGTTGACAATGGCGCCCTTGCCCTGCTTGAGCATCACTGGGATCTCATACTT
>JAENVV010000092.1 GCA_016650365.1 Acidimicrobiia bacterium | reverse complement strand
TCGGGCACCGTTCTGGGCTGATCTGACCAAATTGTTGGTGTCAAGGGCTGCCAATCGGCGTAGGTTGTGACTATGGCAGGCCGCTGGGAGGCGATGAGGGGAAGACGATGAAGTACGTTTCAGACGCCGGTCCGTCAGATTCTTCGCTCCATCGTCGGGCTGGCTCCTGATTCGCCTGCGGCAGCTGGAGACTTCGCATCCGTGACGCGGTTCTGCGAAGCCACTGTTCCCGGACGGGTCGCCATGGTCGCCCCTTATTTGGCCTGGATGCTCGAGGTTGATTTACCCGAAGATCAAAAGGATCGCATTGCCTACCTGGATCCTGCCCGGTTAAGGATGGAAGGCATGCGGGCAACGGTTGAAGTGCTTGAAGCCCTCGTTGCGGTCGAACCGCTCGTGCTGTTTTTCGAAGATTTCCATTGGGCCGACGAAGCCTCCATCGATGTTGTAACGGAACTACTTCGGTTGACCGAACGGTCGAGCCTGGAGGAGAGTTCTCCTCGATGTGTTGGCAATCCGTTGGCGGTCTTTGGACGCGCTTGATCGCGTCGAAGAGGCGGAGGCAGCGCGCAGCCGGGGCCGGAATGTGGCCGCCGAGATCGCTTCGCCCATATCCGACCCCGAATTGCGGACGGCTTTCCAGGCGGGCTTCACCTCGCTTCTCGAAGCCTGAGAAGGCCTCCTCCGAGCCGGCGCCGTTAGGTCGTGCGCTCCAAGATGTGAACCAGGTTGCCGTCTGGGTCTGCATACTCGGCGAATCGCGTTTTTCCTGTTTCGGTGATAGCGGTCTCTGGCTGGTGGCCCTTGCGTGCCATCTCAGCCATTGCCGTGTCGAGACTTGGGACGCGAAAGGAAACGATCGCATTCACCGACCGAGCCTCCTCGCTACCTCCGTGGAGCGCGAAGCGGACCGGTCCAGGGAGGTTCATCTCCTGCCAATCTCCGTACCGCGGTCCCGGCTCGATGCCCAGTGCACCGGTGTAAAACTCGATCGCTCGGTCGATGTCCGTTACCCAGTAGAAGATGACGTCGATGCCTTCGATTCTCATGTCGCGAATGCTGACCGGTCGATGACTGCCCGTTGATGAGTCCCCTCGCCGATGAGCCGGTCACCTACCGAGACCCGGACGGTGAAGGTGAGGCGCCGGCGGTTGATCTCGATGAGTTCGCTGTCGACCACGACCGTATCGCCCTGGCGCGCCGCCGACAGGTGCGACACGTTCACGTGCGTTCCCACCGTCGTTTCGTGGTCGTCGAGGTGCGGCTGGGCGGCACTCAACGATGCCATTTCCATGAGCAAGATCATGTTCGGGGTCGACAGCACGACGATCGGCTTGAGGTGGGGCGGCGATAACGCCTCCGTGACCTGCTCGGTCAACCGATGTTTGACTCCAACCTGCAACGAATCCTTCACGCTTCCTCTTTCGGTCGACGCCCAACGCTTGGATCGCGGTGCGATCCGGTCCCCTGCCGAAGCCTAGAACGCGGCGCTCCGATCGGGTAGCCCGGTTGGACTCACAGGATTATCCCGTTCTTGAAGCCTTGGACGGAGTTGAGGACGGCTATCCCGGTGGCCTTCCGTACCTCCTGAACCGATATCGACCGTTCCTTAAGATTGCCGCTGTCGAGTAGCTCAGCCCGGTAGGTGCCTGCCAGGAGGCCGTCGGTCGCAGGCGGCGTGAACCAGGTCCCACCGATCTCTACGGCGAGATTGCCGATGGTGGTTTCGGTGATGTCGCCATCGGAGTTGATGAGGATGACGTCGTCCGCTTCGGGGTGGCGGGCTGCGGCATCCTCGTAGGTCCGGCGCGACGTCGTCTTATGGAAGAGGCGCCAGTCGCGACGATCAACCGGGACCGGGTCGATCGCCAGTTTGATCGGTGAGGTACGTTCGATCAACGGCGCCAATTCCAGTGAGAAGCCGTCGTCGTTGGCGAGCAGACGGACCCTGGATACTGCCTCGAACTCAAGAACTTCCAAGGCCGGCCGGATGGCCGTCAGATCCAGCGAGAAACCGAGGTAGCGGCCACTATCGGCCAGGCGATCAAGATGTCTGTCCAGTAGCCAGATCCCACTGCCCGGGTTCCCGCGCATGGTTTCGAGCAACGTGAACCGTTCGGTCGACTTCCCCAACACCTCGGTTTTCAGCATCGCTTCGGCGTATTCGCCACCTGCGGTCGAGTCGTAGGTTATGCCCCCCCCAACCCCATATTCGGCAGCTCCGGTGGCAGTGTTGACCAGCACGGTACGGATCGGAACGTTGAACTGTGCCCGCGGGGCGTAGGAGTCAGGTGGCGCCAATACGCCGATCGCCCCACAGTAGATGTCGCGGGGCGTGCCCTCCAGCGCGGCGATGATGCCCATCGTGGCGGTCTTGGGGGCACCCGTCACCGATCCGGATGGGAACAGCGCGGCGAAGACATCGAACAAGTCCACATCAGGGCGAGCTTGCGCCTCGATCTCCGAGGTCATTTGCCAGACCGTGTTGTACTGCTCGACGGCGAACAGCTCCGACACGCTGACTGAACCAAACTCCGCAACCCGGCCGAGATCGTTGCGGATGAGGTCGACGATCATGACGTTTTCGGCGCGTTCCTTCTCGGATGCCACGAGTTCGTCGACCAGTGCGCGATCTTCGGCAGTGAACCTGCCTCGTCGGGTGGTCCCTTTCATCGGTCGGGTGACGAGTTTGCCCGATCGATCCCAGCGGAAGAACAGCTCCGGACTCGCCGAGACCAGTTGCCAACCGTCGACCTCGAGGAAGGCGCCAAAACCTCCCGATTGGGCGATGATCAGATCCCGGTAGAGGGCGTGTGCGGCACCTTCCAACTGTCCTCGCATCCTTAACGTGTAGTTGACCTGATAGGTCTCCCCCTGCCTGATCAGCTCCCTGATCTGATCGATATGCGAAACGTAGGTTGCTTCGTCGACGCTCGGGGACCATCGGGCCACCGTGCCAGAGCCGTCGCCGTGGGCAGGGTCGTTGATGACGGAGTCATAAACATTGAAGGCGACCAGCGGAAAGTCCCCGGGAGGCACGGTCGACAAGGCAGGGTCGAAAGCGGGAGCGGCTTCGTAGGAGATCATCCCGGCCAGCCAATGACCCGCCGCGGCGAGTCGATCGGCGTCCCGGATGGTCGCCGGTACTTCGGCGAGGCTTCCGGCTACCAATCGAGCAACCGGCTTGCCAAACCCGAACGAACGTTTCCGTCCTGGCCGAAGATCGTCGAAGCGGGCAGTCAGCATGGTGCGGGGAGCCTAACGGTTCGACCCATCTCGATGCCTGCCGATCCCATGCCGATAGCATGGCGGCATGGAAACGAACCCCTCGCGACGGATCTACGCGAATCGCACGCTCAACCTCAGGTCGATCAAGGCGATCGGTTACGACCTCGATTACACGTTGGTGCATTACAACCCGGTCGAATGGGAGCGGCGCGCCTATGAACATACGCGGGACCGGCTACTGGAGCGGGGATGGCCGGTCGGGGATCTTGAGTTCGACCCTGATCAGGTGATTCAGGGCCTGACGATCGACCTGGAACTCGGCAACCTCTTGAAGGTCACCCGGTTCGGGTACGTCATCCGGGCGGTGCACGGAACCAAGCGACACCAGTTTTCCCAGCTCCGCCGAACCTATGCCGGCACTGTGGTCGACCTCGCCGAAGATCGATGGGTCTTCCTGAACACCATGTTCTCGATGTCTGAGGCTGCGCTGTTTGCCCAGATCGTCGACCTGGCCGATCAAGGGCTGATTCCCGAGGTAATGGGATACGAGGACTTGTACCGAACGGTGCGAGATTCGCTCGACGACGCCCACATGGAAGGGACTCTCAAGGCCGAGATCCTGGCTGACCCCGAGCGCTTCGTGGAACCCGATCCGCAGGTTCCCCGGACGTTGCTTGACCAGAAAGCCGCCGGCAAGCGACTCATGCTCATCACCAATTCTGACTGGGACTATGCCCGCCGCATCATGGAATACGCTTTCGATCCCTACCTGGGTGACGGCATGTCATGGCGAGATCTATTCGATACGGTGATCGTGAGCGCTCGAAAACCCGGGTTCTTCTTCGATGACCACACG
>JAENVV010000091.1 GCA_016650365.1 Acidimicrobiia bacterium | reverse complement strand
TCGGAGGCCGGACGACCATCCATGAGCGCCCAAATAACACCGGAGACGAATCCGTCGCCGCCGCCCACCCGATCGTAGATCTCCAGGTCTCGGCGAAGTCGGGCAGCGTGCACCGACCCCGCTTCTTGAACCAGTCCGCCCCAGTGGTTGAATCCTGCAGTTCGAGAGTCCCTCAGCGACATCGCCACCATCTGGACCTGCGGGAACTCTTCGATCACCGCTTGTGAGAGCGACGCAAACCTGTCCGGCTCCTCAACCCAGGCGCCGATCGGACACTCTTCGATCTCGAACCCGAGGCCGGTCCGGTAGTCCTCAATGCTCCCGAACACGACATCGACTTGCCGAAGCATCCTCCGGTTGACGGCGACCGGATCTCGACCCGGCACACTCCACAAAGACCGCCGATGATTCACATCGTACGAGACGATCGTGCCCTCGGAACGGGCGACTGACATTCCTTCAAGGGCAAGCTCGGCGCAAGAGTCGGACAACCCGGCGAAGATCCCGCCGGTATGCAACCACCGGGATCGTTCTTCGGCCAGCAGCCTGATCCAGTCGACATCTCCGGGAGCCATCTTCGACGCGGCGCTATTCGCCCGGTCGGACACGCCAAGCGGCGGTCGGACACCAAAACCCTTCTCGGTGAAGTTGAGGCCGACCCGCGTGAACCCCAATCCGTCAGACGGCACCCACACCACGTGGTCCAGGTCAACGCCGCCCGTCATGATCAGGTCCTCGGCCAGGTGGCCGACCTCATTGTCAACCAGTGCGGTTACCACCGCCGATCGTTGGCCGAACACCTTGGACATCGCCCGGGCGACGTTGTATTCACCGCCGCCCTCCGATACCTTGAACGATCGTGCGGTTCTGACACGACCCGACCCCGGATCCAACCGCAACATGACCTCACCCAGCGCGACACAATCCCACTTCGTCTCCGAAGAAGGAAGCAGATTGATCTTCATGTGGCCAGCCGCACTCTCGCCGCCGAAACCGCCGAAACGGCGGAGTCGAGCCGTCGTTCGACCTCGCTCCGGTCTTCGTTGGAGATCGACCGGCCTGGAAACAGCGCCGAACCGATCGCAACGGCTACCGCACCGGCGCCGAACCACTGTTCAAGCACGTCTTGGCTTGGGACAACGCCACCAGATGGGATCGCCTCGACGTTCGGGAAGACCGATCGGATTGACCGTAGAAAACCGGGGCCACCGATGGCATCGGCAGGAAAAAGCTTCACGGCTTGGCACCCGAGCTGCATGGCGGTGTGAATGTCTGTCGCCGTTGCACATCCTGGAATCCAGATCACACCTTCGGCATGACATCGCGCCGCAACGGCCGGCTCCACGATCGGCGAGAAGGTGAAACGGGCGCCTGCTTTGATGGCTGCGTCGGCGGCGGCCACTCCCACAACCGTGCCGGCACCCACCGTCAATGGCAACGCATCCGCCTCAATTCGGGTGATCAACCGGGCCAACGCGTCGACGACACCCGGCGCGCGCAACGTGACCTCCAGGACCGAGGCCAGGTAGCCGTACTCGAGTCAGGCGTGTTGTCACCGGAGGAACGAGCCGATGTTGTCGACGCCCTGTTCTCCAGCGCCATGTATCGGGCCGACCAACGCAGCTTCATGCTGTACCCGGTCCGTCACCTTCCGTCGTTTCTGGACAAAAACGTCGTGCCGGTCGCATCCGTCGAGGGCAACCCGCTGCTCGCTGCGTTGTCCGAAGCCGGCGACCCCTCGGTGATCGGCGTCGACGTAGACGGCCGCTTCCGGTTCGATGCAAGCTTCGCCAACCGGGACGATCTAAACGCCACACTCGACCACTTGTCTGCCGACGCCAGGTGGACCGACCTCATAGCCGACCACCGTGACCTGACGCTGGATACCTATGAGAAGGTGTTCGGGCATCATGCCTACACGGGTCGTTCCGGCTCGATGTATGGCTACGAGGGGATCGGCTCCATCTACTGGCACATGGTCGCCAAGCTACTTGTGGCAGTCCAGGACGCGGCAGTTCACGCAGTCTCCGCCAGCACAGCCTCTGCGACCGTGGACCGCCTCGTTGACGCCTACTGGCGGGTCCGGTCGGGATTGGGTTTCAACAAGACGGCCGTCGAGTTCGGGGCGATTCCTACCGATCCGTACTCGCACACACCTGCCCATGCGGGCGCCCAACAGCCAGGCATGACCGGACTCGTGAAAGAGGAGCTGCTCACGCGACCCCTTGAGGTCGGCATCCGGGTCGAGAACGGCGAGATCCGATTTGATCCACTGCTTCTAAGACTCGATGAGCTACTCGATCAAGAAGAGACATGGCAAATGTATGACATTCACCTCAAGCCGACGACGATCCTCCTGCCTGAGGGTTCCTTGGGCATGACCTTCTGCCAGGTACCGGTAGTGGTGTCGGCAACGCTTGGTGAGGCGTCGGTCGAGATCGTGTTTCGCGATGGCACCACAAAACGTCGACCCGGCCTTGGTTTGGACCGCCAGACCAGCGCGCAGGTCTTCGCCCCATCGGGCGAGATCACACAGATCCGGGCCCACCTGCCTGGCGAAAGTGCGGAACGAGCCTGATCCGCTAGAAGTCCGCCAACCAATCCGCTGTCCGTCCGGGGGTCCTGCGCCCGGGCGGTCGCCTATCCCATCATCAACGGTCACCTGGCCGAGATGTATTCCTCAAGGTGTTTGATCTGGAATGCTTGCGCCTTGGTCTTGTATTTAACCAGGTCCCCAATCGAGATCATCCCCTGCAGTTGACTGTCCGAGACCACCGGAAGATGGCGAATCCGCTGATCGGTGATGAGAGCGAGCGCCTCGTCGATATCGGTGTCGGGTTCAACAACGATAAGTGAGCTGACCATGACCTCGCGGACCGTGGTCGTCTTCGATGAGCGGCCGGCCACGGCGATTTTCCGGAGATAATCGCGTTCGGTGATGATACCGACGATATCTGACTCAAGCATGACGAGCAGCGCTCCACAATTCCTATCAACCATTTGCGTTATTGCTTCGAAAACGGTCGCGTCTGGTTCGATCCGATATACCTCTGAGCCCTTGTCGACGAGGATGTCGTTCACTGTTGCCATTTATGCACCTCGGGTTGATCGGCCCGGACGACCGACGTGTCGCGAATCTCAAGCAGGATCGGTCGAAACGACTGACCACTCTCAACCATACTCCGCTGGAGCGGGCAACCGCCGAGATTCCAACCCTGAATCTTGCGTTGACGGTTGTGATCTCCAGAATCGATAGTCCCGGGCATCCGAACACCGCTCCCCTCGACCAACCGGTCTACTACCTCTATCGACCCAGAAGACCGCACCGCTCATACAAACTCCGGCGAGCGTCCCGACGACTGCATGGGGGCACTGTTTGTCAGGCGGTGTCTCCAGGTTTGAGATCAGCTGCAAGCAGAGCGTCGATCTGCCCCATGGCCGCCGTCATGCCCTCCTCCATCCCCATCTCCACCAGTTGTTCCATGGCCTCCAACGTGGAGAACGTGGAAGTGATAGTCATACGAGCGCCGCCCGACTCTGTGGCTTCGATCGTGACCATGGCCATTGTGGTCGGCATATCGCTGATCGGGTTACCTGCATCGTCGGCAAACCCATCCTCGAATTCCAACCGGTTCGGGGCATCCACCGTGAGCACGCGCCACCAGCCGTAGTGCTGGTCCCCTTCGGGTCCTGTCATGTAATAGGTGACGGTCCCGCCCGCAGTGAGATCATGTTCGACAAATGTCGCCGGATACGTCGGGGGACCCCACCAGCGTTCGAGCTGTCGAGGGTCTGCCCAGAGTCGCCAGGCTCGGTCGGTCGGGACGTCGAACTCTGCGGTGATCGAAAACTTGAGGTGTTCGGGGTCCTTGCGTACGTTCGTGACGGTCATTCGGCTTCTCCTGATTCGGGTTCGGCGAGGATCTCGCCCATGCGGTCAATCCGGTCCCGCCATAACTCCTCGAGTTCTTCGAGAAGTCCATGGGCGGTTCGAATAGTGGTGGGACTCCCGCGAACGAGCTGCTCGCGCCCGCGTGGATGCTTCGTAATGAGGCCGGCGCGTTCGAGGACGGCCACATGTTTTTGCACTGCGGCGAAGCTCATCGTGTAGCTACGGGCCAGCCCGGAGACCGAATAGTCCCGGGTCATCGTTCGCGTGATGATGTCCCTGCGGGTGGCGTCGGCCAGCGCATGAAACAGCAGATCCACATCGAGGTGATCGATCATTCCTACAACCATATGGTTGTACTTTA
>JAENVV010000090.1 GCA_016650365.1 Acidimicrobiia bacterium | reverse complement strand
TCGACGAGCCCCTCAGCTGCGGCGCCAGGGATGATCTGTTCGCATATCGCGGTCACGTACTGGTCGGCAACGCCATCGTGTTCGGGAGGGGTCGTATGAGCCGCCAGCAGCGAGGTAACGACCCGCTGTGGGCCCTGCCGACCGATCAGGCGGGCCACGCGCAGCATACGCAACTCGTGGTGAAGATCGAGGCCGTAGCCCGACTTCACTTCCACGGTACCGACCCCGCTGCGCAGGAGCCATCCGAGCCTCGTGGCAGCCTGACTGGCGAGCTCGTCATCGGGCGTGTTCCGGGTGGCCCGAACCGTCGACAGAATCCCTCCGCCGGCGGCCGCCAGCTCCTCATAGGAGCTGGCGCCTAGCCGATCCTCGAACTCGGCCATGCGATCACCGCCAAATATGGCATGGGTGTGACAGTCGATGAGGGCCGGCGTGATGAGCTGGCCGCTGACGTCGCGCTCGGCGCCGGCGGTGATACCGGTGCCCGGTGGACCGAGATACGTGATCTTGTCGCCGGTAATCCCAATGGTGGTCCGAGTCATAAGGCCGTACGGCGAGCCACCGGGCTCCATCGTGGCGACAGTGGCGTTTGTCAGGAGAACATCGGCAATCACGACATCAACTCCCTGATAAGACGATGAAGGCCTTTGCCTGACTGCCCGGAAGTATTTAGCCCATTGAGGACGACCCGCTTACCGGCCACGATGACATCGGAGACCGAGGTTCGCGGGGTTGAAAACAAAAAAGCCCCGACCCCATCAGTTGGGTCGAAACCCGACATCGCCGGGCCCCCATTGTCAACGACCACAAAATCGGCAGGGGAGTCGACCGCCAATGGTTCATGGACCCCCCACCCGAGAGACGCCAGGCCGGCCCCGGTCGCCGAGCGCAAGAGTTCGTCCGGCGAATGAATGCCGCGACGTTCCAGACGGAGACGGTCATTGAGTTCAAGCGATCGAGCTTCCTCGAACAAGTCGACGGTGGCATTGGAGTCCGAACCGAGTGAAATCGAAACGCCGCGATCCCTCAGCTCACGACCAGGGCCAATGCCGTCGCCCAGATCTTGTTCGGTTGAAGGGCAGAAGCAAACGCCCGATCCGCTGGATGCCAGCAGGTCACGGTCGCCCTCGGAGAGGTGGGTGGCATGAACGGCAGTGGCCCTGCCAGTCAAGAACCCGGTATCCGAGAGGAGCCTCATCGGGGTCGTACCGTGCTCGGCCAGGCAGGCTTCATTCTCGGCACGTTGTTCGGACACATGCGCATGAGCTGGAAGGTTCAGTTCGTCTGCCAGGTGGCCAACCATCGACAAACCCGATGGAGCGACCGCCCGGACACTGTGAGCGGCCACTCCTATCTTGACGGTCTGGTCCTCAACGCCGTCGGCGAGGTCGGCGACTCTTTCTGACCAGGCCGTTGCCGACCCATCGGAGAAACGCCGTTGTTCGGGCAAGGGCGGCGCACCGGTGACGTCCGATGTCAAGTAGCAGGCATCGAGCAGTGTCATCCGAATTCCGGCGTCGAGGGCCGCACCGATGAGTGCGTTTTCCATGGCATGGGCCTCAGGGTAGGGGCGCCCGTCGACCCGATGGTGAAGATAATGGAACTCACCAACGGTCGTAATGCCGGCCCGCAGCATCTCGCCGAACACTTCTGAGGCGAGAGACCGATAGCTGTCGGGCTCTAGACGTTGGGCTAATTCGTACATGGCCCGGCGCCAGGCCCAAAAGTCCCCACCGGCATCATGGGTATGCCCCCGGAGGGCTCGATGGAAGGCGTGTGAGTGAGCACTGACCAACCCTGGCAAGACGACGCCTTCGAGCCTGACTGCCTCCGATGACGGTCGGGAACCGACTTCAACCGACTCGATGGACCCACCAGAGACGACGATCGATACGTCCTGCTCGAAGCCGGAACCGCCGAACCAGGCGAAGGGAGCGAACCAAACGCTCACGCCAGACCGGTGATCATGGGCAGGTCGATTCCGCGATCTTTTGCCACCTGTTTGGCGATGTCATACCCGGCGTCGGCATGACGCATGACCCCGGTGCCGGGGTCTGAGGTGAGTACCCGATCGAGTCGCTGATCTGCCAACTCCGAGCCGTCGGCGACTACCACCATTCCGGCATGGATCGACCGGCCGATGCCGACCCCGCCTCCATGGTGAACGCTGACCCACGATGCCCCACTTGCCGTATTTACCAGCGCATTGAGAATGGGCCAATCGGCAATCGCGTCCGACCCATCTGCCATCGACTCAGTTTCTCGATATGGTGAAGCCACCGAACCGGAATCCAGGTGGTCACGCCCGATCACAATCGGGGCCGACAACTCACCGCTACGAACCATGGCATTGAACCGCAGCCCGAGACGGCGCCGTTCCCCGTATCCCAGCCAGCAAATACGACTCGGGAGACCCTGGAACGCCACGCGCTCTGAGGCCATCCGGATCCATCTCGCCAGGCCGGCGTCCTCAGGAAACTCGTCGAGAACGGCGCGATCGGTGGCTGCAATGTCGGCCGGGTCGCCTGACAGCGCTACCCATCTGAACGGGCCTTTACCCTCACAGAAGAGCGGTCGGATGTACGCAGGCGTGAAGCCGGGGTAATCGAACGCCCGGTCAAACCCACCAAGCTGCGCCTCGGTTCGCAAACTGTTGCCGTAGTCGAACACTTCGGCACCGCGATCAAGAAATCCGACCATGGCTTCGCAGTGCCTGGCCATGGCCAGGCGTGCTCGACGGATGAGTTCGTCGGGTGAGTCGGTGGCCATCCGGGCTGCGGCCTCCAGCGTAAGATCATTCGGTACGTAGCTCATCGGATCATGAGCCGATGTCTGATCGGTGACGATGTCAGCCGGGAAGTCGAGTTCAAGCAACCTGGGAAGCACGTCGGCAGCGTTGCCAACGACCCCAACCGACGAGGCCAGGCGCTCATCTCTGGCATTGAGACACAGAGCGATCGCTTCCTCAAGGTTTGGTGCCAAAACATCGAGATAGCGAGTCTCAAGTCTGCGGTTGGCGCGGTAGGCATCAACTTCGACACAGAGGGCCACTCCGTCGTTCATCGTGACGGCCAGGGGTTGTGCCCCTCCCATACCTCCGAGGCCGGCGGTCAGGGTGATCGTGCCCGCCAATGAACCACCGAACCGTTTGTCGGCGATGGCGGCGAAGGTCTCATACGTTCCCTGCAATATTCCCTGAGTACCGATATAGATCCACGAACCGGCCGTCATCTGACCGTACATCGTCAGACCGGCCGCCTCCAGCCGGCGAAACTCTGCCCATGTCGCCCATTCGGGAACGAGCAGTGAGTTGGCGATGAGGACGCGCGGAGCCCACTCGTGAGTGCGAAACACACCAACCGGCTTTCCTGATTGGATGAGCAGCGTCTCATCGTTCTCCAACCGCCGAAGGGTCGCGACAATGGCATCGAATGCTTCCCAGGAACGGGCGGCTTTGCCGGTTCCTCCGTAGACCACCAGATCGTCCGGGCGTTCGGCGACCTCGGGATCCAGGTTATTCATGAGCATCCTCAGAACCGCTTCCTGACCCCAACCTTTGCAAGAGAGTTCGAGACCCCTGGGTGCTCGGACCGGTCGAGGACCACTCATAATGAATTCCTTTCAAGGTTCGACTGAACGTCAATGTGTACCGATCGGAACCACACAGCGGCACTCCGCGAGCCTTCGTCATCCGCGGTATAGGTAAGCCGTTCGATGGTCAGAACCGGCGAGCCGGGTGGAATATTGAGTATCGTGGCGTCCGCGTCGCTCACTTCCTGTCGTTCGACAACGTGTTCGATCCGGACGAGCGGGATCGCGTATTTGACCGTCAGCAGCCAGTGAACCGACTGATGGGCCAAATCATCGTTCAAAAGCCCGCGACACAAACCTTCAACGATCCACCGCTCCTCAACCGCCATCGGTTGGTTGTCGGCGAGTCGCAGCCGCCTCAGGAGAATCAATGGAGTTCCGGTCTCGACCCCCAAGGGGTTACCAGGCATGGCGGGGAGTTTTTCTGCTGCGAGGACTTCGGTACTTGGCGTCCGGCCGATCACTCTCATGTCATCGTCGAATGAGCTGAGCGAGAAGTATCGCGTCATCGGAGAAGCTGCTGCCACGTAGCTTCCACTTCCCTGAGCGCTCCTGATCAACCCCTCGCCAGTGAGTTCGGCGAGTGCCGTTCTGATTGTTCCCCGGCTGACGTTGAATTCCTCACTCATTTGATGCTCGGTGGGAAGCTGATCAAGTGGCCGCAGTGATCCGCTGAGAATCCTCGTGCGGATTCGATCGGCGACCACGTGGTACTTCGGAGTTGCCACCGGCTAGCCGTCCGGATTTCGTAGCCGGACCTCGACAGACAGGCGGTGGGCGGTGAGCCCCTCAGCGGTGGCGAGCGTGCTGATGGTCGGAGCAATCGCTCGAAGCCCGGCTTCGGTGATCGTTTGGACCTGTCGCCAGGATCCGAAATCCTCGAATCCGAGCGGATTCATCGACCGTGCCAGCCCCCCGGTCGGCAAGACATGGTTTGCCCCGGTCGCATAGTCACCTGCCGCTTCAGGCGACCAATGGCCAACATAGATCGAACCGGCCGATTGAATCTGAGCAGCATCTCTTTCGGCGTTGTCGGTGTTCACCGTTACGTGTTCGGCAGCGTATTCATTGGCGAACGCGAGGGCTTCGGTTATCGAATCAACCCACACGATCAGGCCGTGCTCGCTGAGCGCTCGAGCAAGGATCTCATGGCGCTCGAGATCGGGAAGGAGGCGGTTGAGTTGGGCGACTACCGCCCCGCCCAAGTCCGCAGAGTCGGTGACCAGTACGGCGGGGGAGTCGGGGCCGTGTTCTGCCTGACAGAGCATATCGACGGCCACCATTTCAGGATCGGCGGTCCCGTCGGCCACGACGAGCACCTCACTGGGACCGGCAGGCATGTCGATCGCGCACCGGCCGAGGACGAGCAATTTGGCGGCCGTCACGTACGCATTGCCCGGCCCGACGATCTTCTCAACCGGTTCGATCGTTTCGGTACCATAGGCGAGCGCCGCGATCGCCTGTGCACCACCCATGGCATAGAGTTCGGTGACTCCGAGGTAGTGAGCGGCCGCCAACAAGGTGACATCCATGATCCCGTCGGGACCGGCCGGTGATGCGACCACGATCCGCTCAACGCCCGCCGTCCGCGCCGGAACCACGGTCATGACCAAAGATGACGGGTAGGCCGCTTTCCCACCAGGAACATAGGCCCCGACCGACCGAAGCGGCGACCAACGGCGATCGATCTTCACACCCGGTACCGGCTCCATGGTCAAGTCTGCGGGTCGTTGCGCAGAATGAAAAAGCTCGACGTTCTTGACAGCAATCTTGATGGCTTCCCGAACCTCTTCGCCGACAGCCTCCCAGGCGGACCGCATCTCTTCGACCGGGACGCGAGGGTTTGGCCGGCCACCCCCAAACTTCACACCTGCTTCGGTTACCGCGTCGTCGCCACGGGACAAAACGTCATCGCAAATCGATCGAGCGGCGTCTCGAACCAACGGATCTGAAACCGCCGATCGGCGGACGATCTGTCGACGTTGCGCCTCCGACAGCTCTGACAAACGGATGTGCTCAAGTTTCAGGGTCACCTAGGTAGCGCTCCTCGTTGCCTCTTTCACCCTAGAAGGTCCAATTTGTTTATACAACGATGAAGGCATTGAGTCGAGCGGCAGGCACCGCCGGACGAGGTCTCCGTGGCCGAGTCAGACGGGGTCGCCGCCAGAAGGAAATCGTCGCTGGAACCGGGTTCATCGATGGTTCGCGAGAAGACTCAAACCACCGAAACGCTATGCCAGCGATTCTTCTCCGGAAGCTATCTCCGCTGGTGACCGTCGGTGGTCCGTGTCATAGAGAACCCGGGCGACAGGCCCTTTTTGACCGAGATCATCCAGGTTCCCCTGGGCCCGGCGAATAATCATTAGCAAGCCCATCCCGGCGGCCAGAAGCACCGTTTCTGGAGGGCGCCCGAGTGCATATGCGGCCATCCAGAGGAAAGCCCACCCGAAGAATCCCGAAATTCCTCCGCCAATCTTCCAGCCAAGGACGGACCAAACTCCCGGCCACAGCACGGTAATCGGGTCGAAGGCCAACATGGCAAGCGAAGAGGTCGCCAATCCGCGGCCCGACCTGCGCCACAAGTAGATCGACCAGTTGGATCCCGCCACCGCAGCCAGCGCGCCAACCGCGGTCACACCGGGGGAGAGTGACATCCACCGCCCGACAAACACCGCTGCAAGGCCCTTTGCCCCATCAAGAAGTGCCACCAGCGCTCCGGCTTTGGCGCCGAGCAGGCGAGTCGTGTTGCCCGCCCCAAGATTCCCCGATCCGGCCGTGGTTAGATCCACGCGCCGGGCCTTTCCAAGGACATAGGCAACCGGGATCGCACCTAGTAAGTACGCGGCGAGCACATAAGCGCCTTCGACCATTACGTTCATTGGTGTCCTCCGAGGGCAGGAACCTTGTATCCCAAAAGCCGCATCAACTCTGCCACAACATACGTTAGTCATGGGCACCCAAGAAAACCTTTCGCGGTCATTCGCTCGGAGAGACAAACCCCGGAGAGGACTGAAACGACCTGACCAGAGAGCGCTCTTTCAACCAACTTCAAGTTGTGCAAGACTCGGCCCGGCTCAGCCGTTTGCCTCGCAGGTCGACGGTGAATCTCCCGATCTCGCGGCCAGGCTGAACAAAGACACAAATTGCGGTGACGAAAGCAACATGAATTCCGAACGATCCTCGGTGAACCCATGGGGAGCGGCGAGCGTCCGGACCTTCGATGGCCACAGCCAGTGACAGTGCACCTCACGTGCTTTGAACGGGTTCCGGTGTAGGACAATGGCGGTGGGGACAGCCCAGATACCCTGGATCGGCTCGGCCGGATACACCAAAAGCGCCTTTCCGCCCGGCCGAAGCACACGCGCCATCTCGGACAGCGCCGCTTCGATGTGGGGAATATGTTCGATTGCGTGCAGGGAGACAATCTTGTCGAAGCTGTCATCCGGGAAATCGAGAGCCTCGGCGTTCCCCGTCGTAACACCTTCCGTGACGGCGTTTTCAGCAGCGTGCGGATTGGCGTCAATACCGATGGCGTCAGCCCCAAGTTCGCGGAGTCGCCGGGTCAAGTGGCCCACGCCACATCCAACCTCAAGGATGCGGTCAGTTGGTAGGGGATCTAGGAACCGGGACACGGTGACCATGTGTCGCTTGTCCCAGTGGTTGATGAGGGCATAGCGTTTCGAGTCGTACATCCCATCCCGGCGCCCGTTGCCTCTCGAACCATTGCTAAACAGCGATCTCATTAGACGTGCACCCAACTCATTCCGATAGTGACCATGAGACTAACCGCGAGCAGAACCGCCCCATATGCAGCTGCCGGTCGCGAGCGGGGGGAGTTGTCTATTTTCGTTTCGATGGCCAGGCCAAATCCAACCGCCAGTAGTGAGACCGCCCAGCCAGCCACGACATCGGTCATCCAGTGCACTGAGAGAAAGATCCGACTGTATCCCACGAGCAGAGCCGCAGGGACCAGGATTATCGCCGTGATCAGACCGGATTTGCGGCCGATGTGATGCAAGGCAATAGCCGCGGCTAGCGCGAAGGTCATCGCACCAGCCGAGTGTCCAGACGGCCAAGCCAGGGAACCAAGGGAGCTTGCCCCGAGCGGTGGTCTGATTCGTCCGACGACGCTCTTGAGGATGGTTACGATCACGGCGCTAGATGTCGCCATGGCCAGGAAGAGTACGGCTCGACGGTATGAGAATGCTACGGCCAGACCGATCGCCACCAAGCCGGTAGCCAACCCGAGCGAAACAGAGTCGGTGGCCAGGGAGATTGCTGCCAATACGCTACCGCTTCCCGGGAGTCTGCCCCGGTCCCCAAGCGCAAGTATGGATGCGTCGAGGCCGGCGAACTCAGGGCCGGTGTATCGAATCCATAGATAGATCCAGATGAGCACGATCACGGAGATGGCAGCAGTCCACCTACCAACTATCGCCCGACCGGGCGTTTCGGTCTCCTGAATGAGCCGTTCTGAAGCAGGCTGGACGGTTTGCACAGGGCCACGGTACTTCCCATACCTAAGAATCAGCTGAAGACGGTGGCCACGGGGATCTCAGCGTGGCACCCAGAGTCATTCGACGCCGTGTGCGCTAACCGCCCAAATGGAGTTCCGCTGGAAGGTTCATCCATCGACGGTTGGGATGATGGCCGTAAACACTGCGCCGCCCATGACCGAGGTGCCGACGGTGAGTTCCCCACCATGGCGGTGGACGACCTCCGAAGCAATCGCCAGACCGAGGCCAGCGCCCCCTTCATCACGGGATCTCGCCTCATCCAATCGCGTGAAGCGACTGAAAATTCTTGTGCGATCCTCCTCCCGCACGCCTGCGCCATCATCGGCCACCGACACTTCGACGGCACCGTCGACCGGAGCTACAGCCACTACGACCATCGTCTTTGCGTAACGGTTGGCATTCGACAAAAGGTTCAATACCACCCGTAGAAGCTGAGACGGATCACCCTGGACCCGACCGGCCGAAATCCCCGACAAATCAACCCGAACCCCATCGCGCAGCGGCACTCTGGCGAGCGCCTGAACGACGAGCTCGTCGAGGTCTACATCCTCAATGAGCCGGGATTCCCCTTCACTCCTGGCAAGTAGCAATAGGTCATCAACCAGGACCTGCAAGCGGATCGCCTCGGCAAGCACGCTATCGCGCATCGCTTCCCATGACTCTGGCCGGGGATGAGCAACATCGACCTCCAATTCGGCGCGGATTCCGGCCAGCGGACTTCGAAGTTCGTGGGCGGCGTTCGCCACGAACTCGTCCTGCTGTACGGCCGCATGTTCAAGCCGATCGAGCATCGTGTTCATCGTCATGGCCAGCCGGGCAATCTCGTCGTCACGACGCGACTCCGGTACGCGCCTGTGAAGTTGGGAACCCGTTATTTCTTCGACCTCAGCCCGGATCTCCTCGACGGGTTGGAGTGTCTTCCCGATTACCGACCAACTGGTCCATGCCACGACTACCGACAGAAGTGGTATACCGACCAGAAGGGCGGCAACCAGGGCGGCAATCGCCTCGGTGCGGCGTTCGACGCTGTTCGCAACGTATACGAAATACGTACCTTCGTCAGTGCTCACCGTCAGTGCGGCTAGGCGGAAGGAGCCGGGGTCGACCGGAAGATCGCTTTCCACGCCGTGAAGAATCTGGCCAGGCGCGGGTTTCAAAGTGGAGATCGGGCCTTCCCCCTCGATATTCTCGCTCGAAGCTACAACGGTCCCTGCCGGCCCGATTATCTGGGCGAGAGCCGATTCATCTCCGCTGACGGTGATGGGATCGGGGATGATGCCATCCACAATCACATTGGCCAGGTCGGTGACGCGTCCGTCGAGTCCGGTATCGATGGCTGCGTTGAGCGCCTGGGTCTGTGCGTAGACAAGAGCGACACCCGCAACAACCAGAGCTGCTACCAACATCAAGGTGACGACTGCTGTGGCGCGGAATCTCAACGTCGTTGGACGACGGCTACGACTACTCACGGCTGGGGACCAGCCGATATCCGGCCCCGCGCACTGTTTCGATCGACTTGCGTCCAAACGGCTCGTCGATCTTCCTTCGTAAGTACCCGACGTACACCTCGACGATGTTCGGGTCGCCCTCGAACGCGAAGTCCCAAACATTGTCCAGAATCTCTAGCTTGCCGACGACATCGCCGGGATGGCGCATCAAGAATTCGAGAACCGCGAACTCCTTGGCCGTGAGATGAATGTCTTGGCCAGCCCGCTCACATCGACGCGAATTGGGGTCGAGTGTGAGGTCTCCGACTTCATAGGCAAGCGATACCTCGCCCACCGAGGACCTGCGAAGCAACGCTCGGATTCGGGCAACAAGGACTACATATGAGAAAGGTTTACGCAGGAAGTCGTCTGCGCCAGTGTCAAGAGCTTCGGCTTCATCGAGGTCTCCGTCTTTGGCAGTCAACATGAGTATCGGCGTCCAGATGCCGAGATCGCGGAGCTGGGCACATAGACTGAATCCATTGATCCCGGGCAACATGATGTCAAGGACGATGACGTCGTGCTCGTTCTGCGTGGCGAACCACTTTCCGTCGGTGCCGTTCAACGCCACGTCGACGGCGAAGCCCTCAGCTTCCAGGCCGCGCCGTACAGCCGCCGCAACCTTCTTTTCATCTTCGACAACCAGCACGCGCACCAAAGCTCCCCGGAGAGTGGATCGACCTAACTCAGTATGACGCACCGAACCTGAGGGTTTGCTGAGAAACCTGTCGATCACAGATGTTGAGAGATCCAGTTGACGACTGTCCCGGCAACAACGGATTCGCCCCCTCGGTAATAGTGACCCCCCACCTCCAGCACCTGAACGTCGACGTTGTGACTGCTGGCCATGGCGATCTCCTCGGCCGGGTACACCTCGGAAGGCTCGTCAACACTTCGGATAAACAACGTCTCGCAAGGAATCGATGGGGCCAGATCGACGATATCGGGGCAATGGTCGAGGAATTCGACATAGGTCGTAGCCGATATGACGTACCACCAGCCGGGAACGAGCATCAGTTGGTCGCCGCGACCTTTCGCCACGAGGCTCCTGGCAGCTTCGGAGATCTCGTCGTAGCGTTCACCAGCCATCAGCCCATTGTCCGCCATTAGTCGCATGATCTTTTTGCCTCCGCGATGCGCCGACAACAGGACCAATCCTGGCGTATCGGGGACTTCCACCACGTGCCGGACCGCCAGCATGCCTCCGTTTGAGTGACCGATCACAAATGGGGGAGGGAGGTCTCTTTGATTCATCCAGTTGCGCGCCAGGTGATTGTCTTCGATGGCCTGACCGATCGTCTGATAAGCGCCACCTTCGAGGTCTCGACTGTCGCGATTTGAGAGAACGTCATGCCCGCGACGGTTGTAGGCAAGACAGGCGAGCCCGAGGCCGGTCAAGTACGGAGGCAGAAAACGGGGAGGTCCGACGTAGAAGTTCATCGTATTTCCATGCATGAGCTGTGCAGATCCAAGGACGTTCCCATCGTCCGGCAGGTACAGCAATCCGTCGAGCGGCTCGGTATCGGTTTCGATCGCCACCGTCTCGATCAGCACTATGGCGACCCTCCGTCCCCGCGTACTCCGAAACGAACGATTGGCACCGGCCTCGTGAGCATGGCTGCGTACCGTGCGTACTGGTCGTCAGCGGCTTGAAATCGTGACCAGGCATCATCGTGACCGGCGCCCGCCAGGAACTCGGCCGTCACAAGTTGGGCGCCTGCCTTTGTGGCAATTTCGGCCCGCGGATCCATCCGCAAGTTTTGCACCCAGGCCGGGTCTTGATCCAACCCGGCGTTGGTACCGGCGACGACAAGGCCATCCGGTGAGTCCAGACACGACAGAAGAACCGTTCGGTCGCTCCCGGTCCGGCGACCCCTGGTGGTCAGTTCGATTACGCCCATCCCCATGGAGCGGGTACCGAGTCTCCTCCCGGAGAACTTCCATAAGATCTTGTGGGCTTTCCAGATAATCCGGAGTGCGCCTCGAGGTGGATTTCGGGGGGATGCCATCGTGAAAGGCTAGCTCCGGGATAGCGGCGATCCGGACCCGGGCTCGCTTCGACGGCCGGGGGCCCGAATCAGCAGGTGATCCAGGCCTGGGTAGCATCCGGCAAGATGAACAACATACCCGGACAGGCTGGCAACCCTGGCAAGCGACAGCCCCGCTCCGTGGCAGGCGTCCACACAATGTTCACTGGTCCCCACCTACTCAACCTCCCAATCTGCGTGCCGTAATGCCTGGCGTCTTATGGGCCACTCTGTCAGGGATCGCCTTCGGGTTCTCGCAACTTTCAAACCGCGGCGTCAATCGCCAAGCTGGTGCCCTAGCCGCGACGACAGCCATGGTGACTGCCATGCTCCTGGCGCTACTGGTCACGGTCGGCGTTCGCGGTGAAATCGGACTTGTGACCGCCTTACCGCCGCGGGCCGCCGG
>JAENVV010000089.1 GCA_016650365.1 Acidimicrobiia bacterium | reverse complement strand
TTCGCAACAGACTCAGCCGAGGTCAGGTTGAGTCGCATCGCCCCGATCTCGGCTTTATGAAGCACGTCAGGAGATGACACTTTGGCGACCACCCTCTCACCGAACCGTTCGAAGGCATCCACGGCGGCACCCTGATCGGTGACAAGTTCTCCTTCGACCACCGGAAGCCCCCGCTCACCGAGAAGATGCTTGGAAGCGTGTTCCGAAAGCACCCTCTGGGGTGTCGAGCCGGGCCGGACTATCGGCCCGCTGGCGTCACGCTCATAGAACGCCACGGCCCCGGCCAAAGCGGCGATAGCTGCCCGGGGGTCGGTCACCACGGCGGCGCCCTCGGCCCTGAGCCGGGCGAGGCTGTCGGTCACCTGATCGCCTGCCATCCACAGATGAACAATCGGGACCGAGTCAATGGCGAGCAAAGAATCGACTCGCTCGGGCGTGTGGGCGGGTGGATGAGCCGACGAAACCGCCAGCACAATGTCATAACTTTCGTCCATTCCGAACGCTTCGACCACCGACCCAAACCGGCCTGGTCCCCCGATGATCGCTCCCATATCCAGCGGGTTCTTGACAGCTCCGAGCTGCATGAATGGAGCCACTTTTTCTTTCAGCTCCGAACCCGGCGGCGCCAGCGCCAACCCCCGGGCGTCGGCCAGGTCCGAGAGCAGAATGGCCACTCCTCCCGAATGGGTTACCATCCCGACGCCGGGCCCACCGAGTATCCGAGTGCGGGCCAGAACGTCAGCAACATCGAATACTTCCTCTGGAGTGTCGGCCAAACCGATCCCCAACGACCGGCAGACTCCCTCGAACACCCGCCGATTCGTGGCGAGCGCTCCCGTGTGGGTGGCGAGCATGTGGCGGCTCGATTCGGTCCGGCCAAGGTGACAAGCCGCGACTCTGATTCCCCTGGCATGGGCAGCCGTCACCGCTTCGATGAAGCCGACCCCATCCCGGATGGTCTCGACGATCAGGGCGATCGACCTGATTCCGTCCAACTCAGCGACGGCCGAGATGGCATCGGCAATGGTCAGATCGGCTTCGTTGCCAGTCGAGACGGAGGCGCCAATACCTTGACCGCGTCCGGCAGCGAGATTGTTGAGGTAGCTCATGATCCCGCCAGATTGGCTTACCACTCCCACGGGCCCCGGCTTGATCTGATCCGATGGACGGTCAAGAAAGGTCAGAAAGCTGGCTGCCAGGCCATGAGCCGGGGCAATAACTCCGCCGGAGTTCGGCCCCAGGACCCGGACGCCGTTGTGGGCGATGGCATCGACCAACTCAGCCTGACGCGCCACCCCATCACCCTGAGCTTCGCTAAAACCCCCGCTGAACACGACGACAACCGCTGGACCTTTCAGGTCCCGTACAGCCCCAGGAACCGAAGCGGCCGGAATCGCGCAGAGCACCAGGTCAACGGCGGGCAGATCACCGGTTGCCGCAACCATGGTGACGCCGTCCACAAACGGAGTTTGTGGATGAACCCCATAGATCGGTCCCTGAAAGCCGAACGTTTGAAGGTTGCGCAAGACCCGTGCGCCGTGCTTTTCGGCATTGTCCGACAATCCGACGATGGCGATCGAGGTGGGATCCAACATTCGACTCAAACTCAATGCGATGCCCTCTCCAGCTTTCGCCCTCCAAGATACATGACCCCGGCTGCCGTAAACGAGGCGGCCGCCACCAGTGACCAGGCGGTTTGATAACCGGCGTTCTCCACGATCCAACCGAACG
>JAENVV010000088.1 GCA_016650365.1 Acidimicrobiia bacterium | reverse complement strand
GCTGAGCAAGTCGGCGCTTCGTCGACTGGCATCTAGATACGACGTCGATCAGCGGAAATTGGCCTTCATCCCGCATGGGGCGGCGCAAGGATTATCCGGCCCCTCGTTGGCGACTGGGACACGGCCCCTGGTGATGACCTGGGGCTTGATCAGCCCTGGCAAAGGACTGGAAACGTCGATCGAAGCCTTTGCCGCCTTGACGGATATCCGCCCTCTGCCTCGATACCTCATTTTGGGCGGAACACACCCCAAGGTGCAGGCCTCCCAGGGTGACGCCTATCTGTCGGGTCTAAAGGCCGGGGCTTCGGCACTGGGGTTGGACGGTGTTGTCGAGTTTGGCGGTCGCTATCTCGATTTAGATTCCCTAGTGATGGCCATTCGGGAGGCCAACGTTATTCTGATTCCATACGAATCCAAAGATCAGGTCACGTCGGGTGTTCTCGTCGAGGCAGTCGCTGCCGGCAAGCCGGTCATCGCCACCGCCTTCCCCCACGCGATCGAGATGCTGAGCACCGGCGCCGGAATGGTGGTGCCACATTCGGATGCAGATGCCATGTCCCGCGCCCTTCGCAACGTGCTGACGAATCCGCAGGTGGCAACTCGAATGGCTCACGCCGCCCGCTCTCTCGCCTCTGAGTTGCTCTGGCCCGCCGTGGCGGCCAAATACGAAGCGGTCTTCTCCAGTCTGGTCAATGACCCGCCGACAGCTACCGTCCAGATCAGGGCTCGCCATAGCAGGGCCCTGGGCCGAGATCCGGGCCAAGTTAGTGACTGAAGAGGCTTCTTTGGAACGGATGAGCTCAGGCTGGACCCAGTTCGCAACCGCGGAAAACCGGCTCGCCGACCGAGCTCTGCCTGCGATCCGTCTTGATCATTTGCGCCGGATGACACTTCTGTTGGTCTGCGGGAGCATGCCCGATACTCGACCCCACCCGTCGAGCACGGTCATTGCACCGACGACACCACACGAGCGTCGATGCTCATCAGCCAGCAACAAGACATGACATCGGAGCTGGCGGTTCTGGCTCGGATCAACATGGCGTTTCTCCAAGACGCAGTCTCACCTCATGGAGGATTCCGCAATCGTCGCCGCGCGGATGGCTCCTGGGCAGACAATGGGGGGCCCAATGACTCCCAGGGGCGAGCTATCCGGGCTCCCGGGTCGGTGATTCGCTTTCGCTCCGAGGCTTGGATGCACGAAGCAGCCTTCGAGATGTTCGAGAAACAGTGTTTCATCTCGGCATCGCCGCGTGCCAACGCGTCCGCGGTGCTGGGCGCCGCAGATGTTCTTGCGATGGAGCCGACTAATGCTCGAGCCAGGGGGGCCATGGAGGAGTGGGCGGCTCACCTCCGGGTTGGAGATGACCGGCGCTGGCCGTGGCCGGAGTCGCGTTTGGCGTACGCCAACACCACGACCCCCGAGGGTCTGCTCGCCGCAGGAGAGGCCCTCGACAGTGACCAGGTAATGAAACAAGGCTTCCGGCTGCTCGACTGGCTCATCTCCGTGGAGACCCGGGAGGCCCATTTCAGCTTCACAACGGTGGGTGGGTGGGCACTCGGAGAGCCGCGTCCTGGATTCGACCAACAACCCGTCGAAGCTGCTGCCATGGCTGATGCCTGCAGTCGGGCTTGGAGTCTGACCGGCGAACCACGCTGGCGCGAGGCCGTCATGAGAGCAGCCGGATGGCTCATCGGGGCCAAGACCATGGAGCCGTTCTCCATGACGCCAAGACCGGCGGGTACCATGACGGGCCGACCTCCCAGCGGGGTGAATCTGAATCGAGGAGCCGAGTCGACACTGGCCCGTCTGAGCACCCTCCACCAAGCTGGCCGAATGTGGTGAGAATAGACCCGACCTGGTGGAGGCGGATGTTATGAAACGACGGGTTATTGCCTTCGATCTCGACGGGACCCTGGCGGTCACCAAGTCGGCCATCACCGATGTGATGGCCGACAGGCTGGGCGATCTCCTCTCGATATATGAGGTATGCGTCATTTCGGGCGGCACCTTCGACCAGTTCGAGGTTCAGGTGATCGATCGCCTCGATGTGAGCCCGAAGCAGATGACAAGGCTTCACATCATGCCGACTTCGGGGACGAGATACCTCCGGTTCGATGATCGGAGTCTGGAATGGGTGATGCAGTATTCGGAGGACCTGTCGTCTGAAACAAAGGCGCTGATCGTCGACGTGCTCACCGCCGGCGCCAAGGAGCTGGGTTACTGGGAGACCGATCCGTACGGCGAGATCATCGAGGACCGCGACAGCCAGATCACCTTCTCGGCGCTCGGTCAACTAGCGCCCGCCGAGAGAAAATACGCCTGGGACCCGGATGGGGCGAAAAAGCTGGCGCTGCGAGACTATGCCCGGCGGCGGCTCTCGGATCTGGAGGTCCACGTCGGAGGCACCACCTCGGTTGACGTGACCGAGGCCGGTATCGACAAGGCCTACGGCATGCGCAAGCTGATGACAGCCCTCGACTTGGCCATCGGAGACATCCTGTTCTTCGGCGACAAGCTCGACGAAGGTGGTAATGACTTCCCGGTCAAGGCGATGGGGATCGCCACGATCGCGGTCCGGGACTGGGAAGACACCGCTCTCGCCCTTCGTGCGATAATCGAGGCGGCCGATGACGGAAAGAAGGATGGATGACATCTTCGACACACGATGAGCGCCCCTGGGGCAGATACACCGTGCTGGGCGGTTCCGACGGATACCAGGTTAAAGAGATCGTTGTTGATCCCGGCAAACGCCTCAGTTACCAGCTTCATAGACATCGGTCGGAGCACTGGTTTGTCGTCGGTGGGGCCGGCCAGGTTGTTCTCGATGGCCAGGCCCGTGACGTTGGAGTCGGCGATGCCGTGGATGTTGGCACCGGCGAGCTTCACAGAATTGGCAACACCGGCTCGGACCCGCTGGTCTTCATCGACGTTCAGGTCGGTGACTATCTCGGTGAAGACGACATCGAGCGTATCGACGACGATTTCGGGCGAGCCTGACATGGCGGGATTATCAAGATCCGCTGAGCTCGGCCGGCCCGGTGCCGACCCGATCCCGGTAACTCGAACCGGTGTCGAGCTTCGCCCCGATCGCCGGCGGGTGATCCTCAAACCATTTCTTCCCGATGACCAGGTCTTCCCGGACGACGGCATGCTGGATCGAATCCTCGCCATCCCCGAGGACGAGGTCTCCTCCACCCTGGCCGATGCCTGTAAGAGATTCGAGGACCGCCATCTGGACCTAAACGATATCCTGGAGCAGCACTTCCGGTTCGTGGATCGTCAGGCGGGCGGGCTCCCCGGGGTCTCGGCGGATCGCCGCCTGCTCATCGGGGCGTATTACACCAATGAGTACTCGATAGAGGCTGCTGCGCTCACCAATCCGTCAATCGTCCTTGCCCCCGATCAGTCGGGGCTGGACCCGGGGGCACAGAGGTTCATCCTGAGCCTGCGTGGTATCGGTGAGGGTCATATCTCGTCAATCCAGTTCCGCGCAGGTGTGGTCGACGCCCGCGGTGGGGTAACCGTCGAACCGCCCTCACGCTACGCCTCCACCGGCACCCACACTCCGCCGCTGTTTGAAAAGGAGATGTTTTGCGCCAGGTTGATGGAGATGGAAGCCTTCGATCGACTGGCAGTGGACGTGATCGACCAGTTGGGAGAACGGTTTGCATTGGAGGAGTTGGAGACCGCCATCGCCGCCGTCGTGGGCAAATCCGAGACCCGGCTGCTCCCTGAGGCAACGACGCGGGCCATGCACTGGTTGGCAACCTCGAACTATGTCCTGACATTCGCGCCTGAGTCGGAACTTTCCCAGAGGGTGATCTTCCCGGGGTCGAGTATCGAGAGTCATGGAATGGAAGATGCTCGCTTCGTGCGGTTCACCCATGAAGACGGATCGGTGTCCTACTACGCGACCTATACGGCATACGACGGATTTCGGATCCTACCCCAGCTCATAGAAACGGCCGACTTCAACTCATTTCGAATCGAGACCCTGAGCGGCGACCACGCTCGGAACAAGGGAGCCGCCCTGTTTCCCCGAAAGATCGACGGTCAATACGTGGCGCTGTGCCGATTCGACGCCGAGAGCAACTATGTGATGCGGTCCGACAATGTGCGCATCTGGGACAACGCCGAAATGATCGAGTCACCAAAATTCCCCTGGGAGCTGGCTCGGATCGGTAACAGTGGATCGCCTTTGGAAACGGAGGCCGGCTGGCTGGTGATCACCCACGGGGTAGGGCCATTTCGTACCTATAGCCTGGGAGCCATTCTCCTCGACATTGACGATCCGAGCCGGGTCATCGGCCATCTCCGCGAACCGCTGCTTACCCCGCTGGAGTCCGAGCGCGACGGCTACGTGCCAAATGTCGTTTACTCATGCGGGAGCATGATCCATGGTGACGAATTGATTCTCCCCTACGGACAGTCCGACACGGAATGCCGGATAGCAACAGTCCCCCTCGCCCCTCTCCTGGCGAAGCTGGCGGGCTGATCCCGGGTTACCTTCTGCCGCGCCCCGCCTGTCCGTTAGCCCGGCGTTCAACCGCATGACGATGATGGATCTGTCACCAATCGCATGTTGAAGACCTGGCGGTTGATCTCGCTTACGGGCGTTGATCATCATCCTCGGCTGCGGCACCCCGCCGAGTGCCCCCGGCGGGCCTTCCAAATGGACCGGCACAACGAGAATGGCGCGATCGACATGGGGTCTGACGAAGAGTCGCGCGATCGGGCTCGCCTGCGGTGGAGTCAGTCGCTCCGTCGATGTGGAGGGGCACCGATCGGATCGACGCCGCACCTCG
>JAENVV010000087.1 GCA_016650365.1 Acidimicrobiia bacterium | reverse complement strand
CCTGGAACTCTCCAACGTAGCCAACCTGCCCATTGCGATCTACCCCGAAATGAAGATCGGCCAGATCAGCTTCTACCAGATGACGACTCCCGCAGACCACCCGTACGGATCCACGGAACTCGGTTCCAAATACCAGGGGCAACGGGGACCAACCCCGTCTCGCATTCACAGAGACTACAAATAACTGCAACGGTTCACAGGTCGCCGGGGTTCTTAACAACGAACCATCATGGACGACCATCTGACCATATCTCTCGCCCTCAACGTTGACAATGCGTTCCCGAATTTTGTCGACGCCACCCAACACCGCCTGTATGGGGGGCTTCGAATGTTGGTTGGCGACGATGCCGAAGACGTCGCGCAAGAGACCTACCTGCGCGCGTATCGGTCCTTGCTGCAATACCCACCAGCAAGAATCAGACAACTAGAACTCCGCCCCTGGCTCTGGACGATTGCCCTCAACGCTACCCGGAACCGTCGCCGCACGAACGCCCGGCGACCACTCGTCCTGGTGGATCAACTTCCCGACACACCCCAACATCGGGCGGAGCCCATCGACGATGCACTGGTAGCCGCTATCCGGAGTCTGCCCCACGCTCAGGGCGCCGCGGTAGTACTTCACTACGTCCTCGGTCACACCTACGCCGAAGTGGCACAGATTCTCGATCGACCCGAAGGCACCGTGAAATCAGATGCCTCGCGGGCCCTCGCGACGCTACGAACGAAAGGCCTTGAAGCATGAAATTGTCGGAATTCGAATTCCAGGCTCCGCCCGGACTCAAAGAGCAAATCCTCATCGATGCCGGCCTGATTGACGGATTCGTCTCTCTGGCCTCTTCGGTCGGTATGTTGAATGTGGCCTTCAACATCAGGGGCGTCTCGGCGGTGGCGCCGGACGAAACCGAATTCGTGGCCGGATTCGAGCAACGTTTCGGACGCCGGGTCGTCGCCGTGGACCGATTGCCGAACCAACTGGAGGCGGCGGTCGAGCGAACCCTGGAAACCGGACGCCTTGCGAGTCTCCCGGTTGATTGGCGCGGCCAGACCGACTTTCAACGGACGGTCCTCGAAGCGGCTGCTTCCATTCCGACCGGTGAAGTTCGCCCGTATGGTTGGATCGCTGCCCGGATCGGCCGGCCGGCCGCCGTGAGAGCCGTCGGATCGGCGCTCGGCCAAAACCCGGTTCCCGTCATCGTGGCATGTCACCGGGTTGTCAGAACGGACGGCAATCTTGGCCAATACCGTTTCGGTGCGATGATGAAAGCCGAACTTCTCAAGGCTGAGGGCCTCGACCTCCGGCCGCACCCCGGCGTTCTGGTTGCGAACCGGAAAACTGGAGTCGCCTGCTACCCGTCCTGTCGGGTCGCTCGACGTATTGCCCCGAAGCACCAGCACTGGCTTAGCTCCTCCCGCCAGGCAATCGCCGCCGAGTACCAGGCGTGCGAGCGATGCCAGCCCGTCTTCGGCGGCTAGACAACCGGTTGGCCGGCGAGCCTACTCAGGCTGACACGCTCCCAAATACGATTTCGCCGGCAATCATGGTCATATCCACACCAACGTCTCGTGGCCGCTCGAGAGCGAACGGATCGGCGTTCAAGACAACCAGATCGGCCTGTTTCCCCCGCTCGATCGAACCGGAGACCGTATTGCGGTGATTCACGTAGGCCGATCCGGCAGTAAATGCCATCAGTGCATCCGCCAACCCGATCCGCTGATCTGACAAGAAGACCTCGTCGACCCCCTCGGTCGGGTCGTTTCGATGCACGGCCACGTCGATCTGGGCCATAACGTCAGGCGTAGAAACCGACCAATCGCTTCCCATCGCCATTGTCGTCCCGGCTGCCAACAACGACTGCCACGGGTATTGGCGGAGGGCGCGGTCAGGTCCGACGAAGGGAATCGTCAGATCGGACATGGACTCATCAAGGACGGCCCAGAGCGGCTGGACGTTGGCGGTGGCGCCGAGCTCACGGAACCGGGGGATGTCTGCCAGGTTCACAAACTGAAGATGGGCGAGGTGGGGACGGGTATCGGTCCATCCGTTCACTCGCCTGGCAGCCTCGATGGCGTCCAGAGCATGACGAACCGCTCGATCACCAAGCGCGTGGAAATGGCACTGCAAGCCCGCCGCATCGATGCGCGTCACAATCTCAGCCAGGTCGTCGTTGGCAATGAAGTCGAATCCGGTGTTGTCCGTCTCGATTCCCGCCTGGTCGAGGTACGGCTCAAGAAGGGCGGCAGTGTGGTTCTCGCAGACGCCGTCAAGCATGAGCTTGATCGTTCGCGGATCATAGGAGCCGACGCCCTCGCGGCTGGCTTCGATCAACTCATCGAGTTGACCCATTTCTCGTTCGCGATCCCACCACAGACAGCCCCGCACGGTCGCCTTGAGATCTCCCGAGATGGCGAGTTCCCTATATGTCTCATGAATTGGCTCGGTGACCCACGCATCTTGCCAGGCGGTGATCCCCAGCGAGAGTAGGTAGCGCTGACCTTCCAGGAGAGCCGCTCGCAACGTCGCCGCATCCGGCTGTGGCGTGGCGCGTTCCATCAGACGCATAGCCCCTTCATGGAGGGTGCCTTGTGGCGAACCGTCTGGTAGGCGTTCGATGCGACCATCTCTCGGATCGGGCGTCGCCGCCGTGATGCCGACCAGACGCAGCGCGGTGGAATTCGCCCAACCAGAGTGACCATCGGCTCCACCGAGGTAGACGGGTCGGTCGGTTATGGCGTCGAGCAGGGCAGCCGGCGGATTGCCCCCTTCGAACCAGTAGTAGTTCCACCCCCCGCCGAGCACCCATTCCGTATCGGTACCCATGACGTATTCCGCAACGACCGTCAGAGCGGTTCCCAGGTCGCCGACATGCTCCAGATTGCATCGCATTCGGGCCAGTCCACCCATCATCGGATGAACATGGGCATCCTGAAAGCCGGCGATCAGGAACCGGCCGCCTAGATCGACGTCGACCGCACCCGCACCGATCTCCTCACGAACGGCCGCTTCTGAACCGACCACGGCGACCTTCCCGTCACGCACCCCGACCGCGTGAGACCAACTGCGGGCGGAATCGCCCAAGAAGACCTGCCCGTTTCCGAACACATACTTCACACGTGATCCGGATTGGACCACACGATCAACGCAGCCCACCCGTCGATATCGGGGTCATCGATGTAGTCGGCCAGAACCCCCCTGACCTCAAACCCGTTCTCCAGTTGAAAGCTAAGCGTACGGTCGTACAGTTCCCCGGCCGCCACCTTCTCCACATAATCGGCCGCCGACATAACTTCCTTGTGGTCGGCGAACCCGTGGATATAGCCCCCGGCAATAATGCCCCGGCGATTCTGTTTACGCACCAGTTCCTTACGAAGCTCGTACAGCCTCTTGCCGATCCCCCGCCGTCGGTACTCGGGGTCCACGACGATATCGGTGCCGTAGTACCAGGCGCCGTCCGGATTGTGATTACCACACTGATGCTCGCCGGTGATCTCGGCGATCGTGTGTTGCGGGTGATCAAAGTCAAAATCGACAAGGATCCCACCGGCTTGGCCAACGACCCGATCGCCGTCGAGGCAAACGAAAAACCCCTCGGGGAAGGTCCGTGCGTAAGCAGCCAGATCATCGGCGTTCAACAGATCATCCGGATCGGCTTGAGGAAACGCTGCTAACTCAAGGGAGGCACATTGGCTCACCCATCGATCGCTTAGGTTCACATACTGCAGATCCAACAGGGCCCCCCTTCTACGAGTGAATCGCTGAAGCTCTTGCAATGTCTAGCACGAACCAGTCGCGGTCGGTTCGATGAAGCGTCAAAAAGCTTGTCGCAAGGAGGTTTCACAAACGAATCAACGGGTCTTGCCGCGCATCCAGTTGCCGACCGTCCCCCACCGAGACGCCTTGCCGCGCCTCAATTCGGAAGCATCGGCTGCCTTGGCCATCCACAATCCGGCGTTGATGCCAACAAAACGGAGCGGTTCGGGCTCCCAGGTCTTCCACTCGTGTTGTATCCAAGGCATCGTTACCAGGTCCGTATCGCGTTCGAGAATCAAGTCGGCCAGCGTTTGGCCCGACAAATGAGCCGTGTTGACACCGTCTCCGACATATCCGCCACCCCAGGCGATTCCAGCTGCCCGGTCGATGCTGACCGACGGTCGCCAGTCGCGAGGCGCCCCGAGCGCACCACCCCAACGATGGGTAATCGCCACGTCAGCCAACCGGGGGAACAGTTCGCCAAGCGACCGGATGATCTCGGCGTGGACTCGATCGTGGATATCGTTCTCGGGTGCAGTTGACGACCCAAAGTAGTAGGGAGCCCCGCGCCCCCCGAAGGCCAACCGCCCATCGACGGTACGCTGCCCGTAGATGATCAAGTTCCGGAAGTCTCCGAACGTCGGTCGGGTCTTGAGGCCGATCTCCTCCCACATCTCATCGGACAACGGTTCGGTTGCGACCATCAACGAGTACAACGGCACCATCGCCCGTTTGAAGCCGGGAAGATCGCTCGTGAACCCTTCCGTGGCTCGAACCACCATCGGGGCGGTGACCGTGCCGTGCCGGGTGATCACCCGTCGGGGAGCGAGTTGCTCAACAGCCGAATCCTCATAGATCATGACGCCGCGCCGTTCGCAGGCTGCCGCCAAACCGTGAACCAGCAAGGCCGGTTGAATCGCCGCCCCGTGAGGATGCCACGTCCCGCCAATCACACCGGTGGCATTGAGCATTTGGCGGGCTTCGGTGCCGGACAACTCTCGAAGGTCGTCCTTGCCAAGGCCGAGGTGCCTGGCTTCCTCGATTTGCTCCTTCACTCTTTTCAAGTGAACGTCGCTCCTGGCAACTGAAAGCACCCCGCCTTGGACAAAGTGGCAATCAATCTCTTCCGTGGCAACGACCCGACCCACCTGAACCACTGACTCGTGAAGAGCCCGCATGAACCGAACCGCCTCGGACTTTCCGTGTTCTTTGGCCAGGACCCCGATTCCGAGCGGGTATTCAGCATGACACCAGCCGCCGTTTCGCCCCGACGCCCCGAAACCGACGTGATGTTTCTCAAGCACGGCCACCTTGAGCGACGGGTCGTGTTCTTTGAGGTAGTAAGCGGTCCACAGACCCGTGTAACCGGCCCCGACAATCGCCACATCGACGTCGAGGTCACCCCCCAGATGGGGTCGAGTAACTTTGGCTTGTACGGCCTCCCACCAGAACGGTGTCGTTTTCGCCTCTTCCAGTCTCATGATCGCCCCATAACCTTCCGCTCGGCCATCCCATTCAAAATCTCAAGGACCACCCGGTTGGCCAGAAACGCGGTGATCTGTCCGGGCCCGTCGTATGGCGGTGACACTTCGACAATGTCGGCACCGACCACCGGAAGCTCTCTCGCCAGGCGCCGGACTGTATCGAGCAGTTCGCGCGACGTCAGCCCCCCCGGTTCGGGCGTTCCGGTTCCCGGTGCCATACCGGGATCGACCACATCGACATCAACCGAGATGAAGATTCCTTTCGATGCCGAATCGGTGCAAGCCGCCACCGCGTCCGCTACTACTGGACGCAGGCCCCGGTCCACGATCTCGGACATCAAGAAAACCTTCATTTCTTGCTCCGCCATCCACGCCACCGTGGCCGGTCCTGGCCAATAACCCCGAAGGCCGATCTGGACAAACCGGTTGCCGGGCACCGCACCCGACTCTATGAGTCGGCGCATCGGTGTCCCATGGCCATGCAACTGGCCGGCATTTGTTTCGCCAGTGTCGGCGTGCGCGTCAAAATGAACCAGTCCGAAAGATCCCGGACCGTGCACGCGGGCCAACCCGGTGCCATTGCCATAGGTGATCGAATGATCTCCACCGAGGACGATTGGGACGGCACCTTTGGCCGCAATCATCTCGACGGCGTCGGCTATCCGGTCAAGGCCGATCTCAAGGTAACCAGGGGGGACCGGCACGTCGCCAACATCCACCACACGGAACTCATCGAATGGATTGATTCCGGTCGGCAGATGAGGACGGACTGCGTCAGCATCGAGGTAGTCGGCCTCCCTGATTGCTTTAGGCCCGAATCGTGCGCCGCCCCGGTAGGTGGCTCCCCAATCGAGCGGAGCTCCCACAATCACCACATCGGCCCCACCTTGCGCCAGCCCGGCCAGTTCCACCGACGGCACCCCGGCAAACGTCACAAACTGGGCAAACCGCCACACCTCATCCATGGGCAGGTCCGGGCCGGATCCCGGCGCGTTGAGCAGCCAGGCACTCCGGGTCGAAGTCGGGGTTCCTCCAAACAATCAGGCTCGCCCAGCTGTCGACCGCCTGGTCCGTCCAGTAGTTCTCCAGGGCACCGAGGGCCTCGAAACCGTTGTCGAGTTGCATCGTCAAGGTCGGATCTGTCAGCTCCCGAGCTGATACCCGGGCGACGTACTCCTCAGCGGTCATGTCGTTTTTGTGGTTGGCAAATCCAGGAATAACTCCCCCGGCAACCAGTCCGGCGCGGTTGAGGCGCCGGATCAGATCCTTGCGGAGCCCATACAGCTGACGGCCAATCCCGAGCCGTTGATAGTCATTTGCTACCGCAATATCGGTTCCGTAGTACCACTCACCGAATTCGAGGTGGTAATCAGATCCGAGCGGGCCGACCACCTCGTCGATGTGATGCTGGGGGCGATCGAAGTCGAAGTCGACAAAACACCCCATGGCGAACGCCACCACCCGATCCCCGGCGTCGTGATCCACAACGACAAACCCGCCTTCAGGGAACATTTCGCACTGCTTCAGCACTCCGGCTACCGAAAGGAGCTCGCCTCGGTCGGCCGTTGGGAAGGCGGACGCCTCCAGGGCAACGAGGGCATCGGCGTGGTCCGGTCTGACCTGCACATACTCGAGGTTCACGACACCGCCAGGCTAAACGGCTCGTATTCGTTCTGATCGGGTAGCCCCCACACCGCCCAGAAGTCTTTGGTCTGTGGTCGCATGATCGCCGCCCCACAGGATTCAACGTGATAGGGGTCGTAACCGATCTGACAAATCGACTCACCGTCGCGAGTCACGGCCATCAGGGTCTTCTCGTCGATATCGCCGTCGGAGAGGAGTAGGCGGGCCCTGGCAAGTCTCGCTTCCGAGCTTGCCTGAAGCTGGGGTGGTCTGGCTACTTCCAGGCCGACGGTGGCATCGCTCAGCATGTGGTTTGTATGGACAAGCACTTCCTCATGTAGTTCAAACACGGCAGTGGCGGTCGGCGTGGCCTCCAGGTTGAATCCGACCCCTTCGGAGTCAAAGACCAGATAGCTGTGGGCCCCCGCCAGGGAGGCGCCGGCGATCACATCTCGAGCGTCTTCGGCCGAAGTCTGCTCGAGCGCTTTTCGCACTACATGCGGCCACGTGACGCCTGGCCGACCGTCGACCGCGGTGAGATTATTGATTCCCACCGCTACACCGGCTTCGTTCATGCCGATCTGGCCAAGACACCCGGTCGTTGTAAATACCAGAGCCCGTGGCTTGTTGACAGGGCGTAGGTCGCATAGCACCACAAACTCAGTAGCCGTATCATGCATATCCCAGGTCTGGCCGAAATAGCCGGCTCCCTGAGAGCGACCATCCGGGACGATAAACGCCGTACAGTCGTCCTCAATCACTTCTGGTGGCATCGGGCCGCCGGTGCTGGCCCGCACCGCATCGACAAAATCGGTAAAACCCCCCACGACGATCATCTCTTCGGGGGTGAGCCCGCACGCCCGCCCGATCGCGTTCATCTCTTCGGTGAGGTCGGGGCTGAACTCCTCATGAAACTGGAGACAGGAACTCGCCACAGCCAGCACGTCGCTTCGTCCCAGCCTATTGCCACTCCACAGACCGGACATCACGAGACGAATACGATCATCTGCGTAGCGCCGGATGTCGTCGGCGTAGGCGGTTCCATGGGCGGTTCCCATGGAACCGGCCGAACCTGAAAGTTCAAGAACCCGGATTGCCATTACTTACTCTCGCGCTTCTGGCAGATCGTCGTCACAGTGCCTCCTGCCGGTACCGGACCATCTTGCCTCATCTGATCGTCAACTGTCGCCGATTCGTCCCTGAACAACGGCAGCCACAACCGGAATGCTTGAATTCTGGGCCTCAATTATCGATACGGTCGATTTCATATTGATTCTTGCATGATTCGCTCGAAAGTCCGAGTTCGTCCACTAGGGTCCGAACTGGAGAGTCCAGCAACGGAGACCCGTGTCACAGACCACCAGAGATGCCGCCAACCACCTGCTTGTGCCGTATCAGGAATTCGACACCGACCCCGAACGGCGACTGGTCATTGAATATGGGGACGGGGTCCACCTCGTAGATGCGGCCGGTAACCGATATCTCGACGCCATCGGTGGAATGTGGTGTACCAATATCGGTCTCGCTCAGGAAGAGATGGTCGAAGCCATTTCGGCACAACTGCGCAAGCTCGCCTATGCCAACCCGTTTGGGGACATGATGGGAATGCCTGCTGCACAACTGGCCGCCAAGCTCGCCACGCTGACGCCCAAAGGGCTCAACCACACATTCTTCAGCACCGGTGGATCCACCGCCATCGACGCCGCCTACCGGCTCATCCAGTTCTATCACGGCGTTCGGGGCAACCACGAGAAGCGACATGTCATTTCCCGAACCGACGCCTATCACGGGACCACGTATGCGGCAGTTTCGATCGGTGGCAAGCCAACCGACCACACCAGCTATTTCAACTATATCGACGACACGATTCACCACCTGCAATCACCGAACCATTACCGGCATGGGGCCGGACGCACGGAAGCGGAGTTCGGTGCGGACCTGGTCGCCGAGTTCGAGGCCAAGGTGGCCGAACTGGGCGGGCCGGATCAGGTCGGTGGATTCTTCGCCGAGCCGATCATGGCGTCAGGCGGGGTGGTGCTTCCTCCTGACAACTACCTCCGCCGCATCTGGGAACTCTGTCGGGAGTGGGACATCTTGTATGTCTCCGACGAAGTTGTCACCGGGTTCGGGCGCCTCGGCGAATGGTTCGTGTCCGAGAAGATGTTCGGTATCACGCCAGACATCATCACATCCGCAAAGGGGTTGACGTCAGGGTATGTGCCGTTGGGAGCCACGATCTACTCCGATGCGATTCATGCGGTCATCTCAGAGCCAGGCCACGGACGGTACTTCGGAGTCGGGTACACGTACTCCGGTCATCCCGTGTCTTGCGCCGCCGCCCTCAAGAACATCGAGATCATTGAGCGCCATGGCATCCTCGAACGAGTGCGCAAAATCGGACCCTATTTCATGGAACAACTCGGTGATTTGGCCGGCCTGGCTATCGTTGGTGACGTGCGGGGCTCTCACCTCATGACCTGTGTCGAGTTCGTGGCCGACAAGGCCACCAAGGCAGGATTCCCGGACGGAATCGACATCGGCAAGTTGGTGGCGAGCGAAGCTCAGAAGCGGGGGTT
>JAENVV010000086.1 GCA_016650365.1 Acidimicrobiia bacterium | reverse complement strand
TTTCTCCATCCGATGACGGTAGAGGGGGTAGGTGGCGATGGGGAGAAGCGACGCTTCATGGCCCCAATACTCGAACAACTCGCCTCGCTCATAGGCAACCTCGTCAATCAACTCTTTGCGGTATGGACCGAGACGAGAAAAGAGCGGCATGTAGTGAGATCGGACGGCCACGTTCACCGAGTCAAGCTGGAGAAGCCCGATACGACGCATGACACGGCGCACATGGCGAACGTCGACCGGGCCGACGGGAGGCGTTTCCGCAAAGCCCTGGGCGCCGAGCGCCATCCGACGCGCTTGATCAATGCTGACAGTCCGCATAGCCGCCGAACCCTAATCCGTTCAAACTTGCCAGGCGGTCATGACGCCGATCATGGCGACGACGCCTGCCGCAATCGAAAACGGCGTAACCAGACCAGGGGCGGGGATCCGACCCTCTTGATCCACCCGACGCCACACATGCACCACGCCGAGGGCGCTCAGTCCGGCGGGCATGATGAAAGCGAGAAAGGCGACCGCTACCACGCCGATCGAGCCGTTCTCATGGACAACGCCGAGAGTCGCCAAGCCGAGACCGGCCAGAACTCCCGGTGCTCCCGCAGCCGCCCCCAGGGCCAGGGAGCCAGGAACGGTCCACGGCCGTACCTCCACCCAAACCAATGCCGGGGCGACCAATAGGATCCCGATGACCGCAGGCAGGTAGGTCCCAAATCCCAGAAAGCGGATCGGTAAGGCGAAGTCTCCGTAGAGCCTCGCCAACATCAACCCGATCGGGACAATCATCACTCCAAACGTGATGGCAGCGCTCGCCAGCATGACGAGAAATACGGTCCCCCACGAGGCCGGAGTACCTGCCCGGAACTGTTGATAGACCTCGGCGTAATTGGGTAGCCGACCATCGCTCTGCAGCGCAGGCTCATTGCCAAGCGCCGCCAGGGGGGTGCCCCGCTCTACCGGGAGCCGACCGGTGAGGGCCGATTCCTCGTCAACGCTATCGAACGTCTCAGGAATTGAACCATTGAGAGCCGGCTCATCCGAGACGGGATCGTTCATGTCATGACGGCCGTTCCGTAACACAGCACCTCGCTCATGGCGGCTGACCTACCCCTCGCCTGCCCGATCTGGGAAGTCTCAAACCGAACATTGATGACCGCCACGGCACCAAGCTTGCGGGCGTCCTCGATCATTCTCAGACGGGCCTCGGCCTTGGCTCGATGCATCATGGTTTGGTACGACTTCATTTCGCCGCCGAAGAGCTGGCGGTATTGCGCAAAGAAGTTCTTGAGATAGTCCGAGGCGATGACCACTTGCCCCGTAACGAGAGTGCCGCGGCTTGCCGTCATGCCGGCGGGCAAGAGCGACAGGTCGATCACCGGGAAATTGCGGTGAATGGCTTCTCGCCGGGCAATGTCTTCAAAATGGTTCTTCTCACGGATCCGTCCGGTGATGATGAAGGCGATCGGCAGTCCGATCACCACCAGCATCCACAACAGTAGGAAGACTCCTGCCATATCGTTCATCGCTAGGCTACGGGTTCGACGGTGACGGCGGTTCCGTATGCGTAGAGCTCTGCTGCCCCGGCCGCCACAGAGGATGTCGTGAATCGAACGTTCAATATGGCGTTGGCACCAAGCTGTTGAGCCTGAGCCATCATTCGCTCCATCGCCTGTCGACGCGATTCGGTAAGTAGCTCCGTGTACGCGGTCAATTCGCCGCCAACCAGATTCTTCAGACCCGCCCCGATGTCGCGGCCCAGATGCTTGGCCCGAATGGTATTGCCTTGGACGAGCCCTTTCAGGGCGATAATCCGGTGCCCTGGAATGGTTTCAGTGTTCACGACGATCATAAAGAATCCCTCTGTTCGACTACCGCCCAGACGCCTCAACGACCGGACCGGTTCCCCACAAGGGTACGATCTGGCCGAGCCAAAAACGAGGACACCAACGTGATCGAGCGGTACAGCCTCCCGGATATGTCCCATATCTGGTCAGAAGAACACAAGTACACACTGTGGAAAGAAGTCGAAACCCTGGTCGTCGAGGCATGGGTGGAACTGGGCGTAGCGCCAGCCGAGGCCGCCGCGGCGGTCCGTGCTGCTCCCGAAGTGACCCCGACCCAGGTGGCCGATCGAGAGGCCATTACGAATCATGATGTCGCGGCGTTCGTCGATGTGCTGGCCGCATCGACCGGTGATGGGGGCGAGTGGGTTCATTACGGGCTTACCTCCTCGGACGTGCTCGACACCGCCGGAGGGGTTCGTTTGCGAGAGGCCGCTGATCTACTCCTCGACAAAGTCGCCGTCCTGCACGCCACAGTCAAAGCCAAAGCCCTCGAACATCGGGCAACCCCGATGATCGGGCGAACCCATGGGATCTGGGCTGAACCCACCACGTTTGGACTAAAGCTGGCCAACTGGGCCTTCGAACTCGAGCGGGACCATCGGCGCCTTTCAGCAGCTCGAAAGGCGGTAGCGGTCGGAAAGATATCCGGAGCGGTCGGCACCTATGCCCACACTCCTCCAGCGGTTGAGAGTTACGTGTGTGGACGCCTGGGCATCGACATCGAGCCGGCCTCAAGCCAAATCACCATGCGGGACCGTCATGCCGAATTCCTGCAGGCGATCGCTTTGACCGGAGCGGCCATCGAGCGGTTTGCCACCGAGATCCGCCACCTCCAGCGTTCCGAGGTCGGGGAGGCAGGCGAAGCTTTCCGAACCGGGCAGAAGGGGTCATCGGCGATGCCTCACAAACGCAACCCGATCATGTCCGAACGCATGACCGGCATGGCTCGCCTGCTGCGCGGGTACGCCCAGGTGGGACTTGAGAACGTTGCCCTGTGGCATGAGCGAGACATCAGTCACTCGTCTGCCGAACGCGTCGCCATACCGGACGCCTGTGGAACGCTGAACTACATGCTGGAAAAGTTCAACGGTCTCGTCAAAAACCTGCGGGTGGACACCGCCCGAATGCAAGCCAACCTCGACATGACTGGCGGTCTGGTTTTCTCTCAGGCCGTGCTGCTCGAACTCATCGATAGCGGGCTGAGTCGCGACGAGGCCTACCGGATCGTCCAGAAGAACGCCATGGAGACCTGGGAGAACGGCGGCAATCTCCATGATCGTTTACTGGCCGACCCGGACGTGACGCTGTCGGCGGACATCCTGGCAGTTTGCTTCACGGTGAAACGGTTCCTACGCAACGCCGACGTGGTGTTCGAGCGGCTCGCCGGGTCCGATCTGCCTGGCTAGCGCGCGGCGGTTGGGTAGACCTCCGCAAGAACCGCATTGAACGACTCGATCGGGGCGAGCACCAGGGCACCCTGTGGGGTGCGGTAATTGTCGTAGTCGAGCGAGATTCGGTTGACCTGCGACTTGCCAAGGCCCCGGTACTGCCAGGCGAGCGCCAGCGCGTTCGCAAACGAGAGCCCGGAGTCGAGACGCACGGAGTTCGACAACGAGTTTGCCACCGACTGGAACGAAGACAGCGACGAAAACGAAGTGAGCTTGTGAGCAATCAAAAACAGAACGTCTTGCTCTTTACGTTGGCGGGTGAAGTCCGACGCTCCGATCGCCACCCACTGATCATCCACCAGCTGTTCGGTACTTCGAGAACGCACCCAGGCCAGGGTGGTCGCACCATTGGCTCGAATACACCCGGCCTCGACTTCCAACTTTGACTTGGCATCACGGGTCGGGTGGTCGAAGCAGAGTTCAACCCCGCCCAGTACGTCGATCACTTTGGCAAACCCTTCAAAATTCACGAGGGCAAAGTGGTCGATCGTGATCCCTGTGAAATCTGCCACCGTGAGCGCCAGCAACGTCGGGCCGTTGGCAACACCTTTGCATCCCCCGAGGTTGGCGTTGACCCGTGAGAACTCGCCGGTGCAGGCATTCGGAATGTACAGGTCACGCGGCAACGACATCATGATCGGAGCTCCCCCATCGGTCGGCTGAAGCATCAAGATGATGACATCAGCCAGATAACCGGACGCGTCGGCACCAATGATCAAGTACGAATTAAACATGTCGTCTGGCAATGGCGGGTTCGTCGCGAACGGGTTCTTGTACTTCGATTCCTCCACCAGCCGGGCTTGGGCGGCGGCCGCCTCCATGATGTCTTTCAAAACCTGATCATCGAGCCTGGCGAGTTCTTCGGCGAGCATGGCTTGCTCGATGGCGGCAATGTCAATCCCGGCGGCGGCCACCTCGTCATCGGTCAGCTGTTCACGCGCCAGCACCGACTTGGTCGGGTCATATTCGACCCGACCTGCTTCAAACCGGCCAGCCAGGTTGAAAACCCAGAGGGCGGTCACCGCCGAGAGCAGGGCAACCAGGGCCATCAAATATCGGATCCAGTGCACCGAACGAACCACATCCACGACCGACCGGCGCTTACTACTGTTTGTCATCGCCGAGCGATGGTAGCGGGCCGTCGGATCGTCCCTGAAGTCACTAGCTCCTCGACCCGGCTACGACGACATTTCCTCCAGACAGGCGTCCAAATCATCAGATGCCTCCGTCAGCGTCCCTGGCCCGTCTTCAGCGGCCATGGCAAGAGCCCTTCCCAGCCGATCATGCTCGACCTGTTCATCCACCTCGCCGAGCGTGATTGGGCGCGGGGGCGGACCCGAACGAGGACGTTGGCAACGGAAAACGCGACGGCTATCGGATTGGCCCCACTCATGCGAGTATCAACCGGACGCCCGACCTACCTGTTCCTCGGAGCCCAAGATGTTCGCTGACCAACCTGACCAGCCAGCGGTTGAAGCGGCCACCATCATGCTCATCCGCGATGCCCCAACCCTCGAAGTGTTCCTGCTCGAACGCCACCTGGACTCGGATTTCGTTGGCGGGGCCTGGGTGTTCCCTGGCGGCAAGGTCGACCCCATGGACCGGACAATCCCGACTCAAGTGCTGGCGGGAGAGCCACCGGCGTCTCTGATAGCCGCAGTAGGCGACGAGATGGCTACTGCGCTGGCCGTAGCTGCCATCCGCGAGACGTTCGAGGAGGCCGGGGTCCTCCTGGCGGCGACTCAAAGCGGTTCCGTCGAGGCGGAGTGGCTTCGGCGATCGTCCTTTGTCAATGCACGCAACGAACTCGCCACCCGGGGGAGCACCTGGGACTGGACTGCTTGGCTCCTCGACGAACGACTCCGCCTCGACCTGTCTGCTCTCACCTGGTGGTCCTGGTGGGTAACCCCGCGAGGTGTCCACCGGAGATTCGATACGAAATTCTTCGTAGCGACGTTGCCAGGCGACCAGGCGCCGCTGCACGACAACGTTGAAACAACGAACTCCCGGTGGATGAAGCCCCGCGCGGCCTTGGACGCGGCTCGGTCAGGTTCGGTGTCCATCATCCTCCCAACGAGAAAGAACCTTGATCAGCTTGGAAGATATGAGACCACCCGCCAGGCGATGAAGGCAGCCCGTGAGCCAGGATTCGAGCGCCCGCGCATCGAACCTACAGTGGAACTCGGCGACGACGGCCAGTTCTACGTTCATCACACCACGTTTGATCAGCCCGAATCCGTCTAGCATGAGCTCATGCCAGTCGTGATAGAAAACACACCCAACCCGAACGCGTTGAAATTCACCGTCGGGGTGCCAGTTGGCGGGCCCAAAACCTACCTGCCGGGTCAGACGGACGGAAACGAACTCGCGGAAGGACTTGTGACGATTCCCGGCGTGATTTCGTGTTTCATGACTGCCGACTTCGTGACCATCAGCAAACTTCCTGATGCGGATTGGAACCTCATCGCCCCGGCTGCCGAAAACCTCCTCGCGGAGCATTTCCACTCCTAGTCAGTGATCTCAAGGACCAGGGCGAACCCTCGCTCGTCGCGAACGACCACGTTCCATCCCAACTCGTCCTCCCACGCTCCCACCACCTCGTCTCCCGGTCGAAGCGGAGAAACCTGCAGGAGGTCGGCCGGTAGGTCGACCAAAGGGTGGTCTTCCACGACGACAGCCAGCTCCCCACCCGTACCGACACGACGGACCGGCAGGCTGACGTATGTAGTCCCTTCGACGGTGGAAACTTCGACCGCATACTCGCAAACCGGTAGACGGCGCGGCTCTGCACCCAGTTCAAGCAGACCGACTCGCATCGTCACCATCCATCGGTCAAGCTCACCCGATTCTTCGACGGTCAGCAACGTAATCCATTCGACGTATACCGAACCGACCGGCTCGCCATATGGATGTAGTTCAGGTCGATCGCCGCCGAGATAGTCCCGCAGGAACTCAACAGCGACCCCGCCGGCGAACTCCCGTCCTGGGGGAGGAACGATCGCTCGCAGATCGGCTTCGGCATACCCAACCGGCGACGGCTCCGTCGGGGGCGGACCTGCGGGCTCCGCCTCTAGCAACGTTGTTGCCACCCCCTCAGGGCCGGACAAGGCCACAGGTTCTGACCGGAAACTCGAGCCACGCCCGAGTGCCAGCCAGGCAACTACCAGAACTCCTGCGATTACTGCGATTCCCATACCTGCCAGGCGAGGCTGAATCGTCATCGATCGCCCGGGACTTCGGCGCAGTTGGTCCCACGGAACGAATTCGACCCGTTCCCCCTCTTCTGTCGGCTCCATATCTGGCTCCGTTCCTGCCGGGAAAGCGCTGGAGAGCCCGACCGTATGACACTCTGTTGTATGAATCAAGATGTTCAACGGGAACTCCGGCGCAGTCGACTATCGTTCAAACCGCATGACAACCACAAAGGCAGACCCAAAGCCCGGGAGGTGGATCCTCCCACTCGTGATCATCGGCATGGTGATCTTCACCTACGTATTCGTCGGCAACATCCGCAATAACACGCAGCCGGCCGACATTTCCGTCAGTCTTGGATCTGGTAGCACCGATACCACCGAGCCGGATACGGGGACTTCCACCCCTTCAACTTCTCAGCCGACCGGGGTGGTCGTCGACAGCGAATCGGTCGCCTACCTGGCAGGTATCACCGAACTCGATGCCAATCTGACAATTCTTTACACGTCGATGCTGCAAACGAATGCCGATTTTGACGCCAGGACCGTGGCGTATCCGGAAGCCCGTGACACGATCCGCGACACGATCAACCCCGCGTTCATTTCATGGGCTGCAGAAGTGAAGGCAACGGTCGCTCCCGAATCGAATACCACCCTCACGGCTCTCGGCGCCGAACTGGCTGGGCGGGCTGACGCCATCGTCAAAGCCTCCAGCGACATTCTCGCCGGACTCCAGTCGTCAGACACCGGTGAGGCCAGGGCGGCTGCCCAAGCCGACCTCAAGACCCAGGTCGAAGGATTCAACGCGGCCGTGGCCGCCGCCAACGGCTAGGCCAACGAAGTAGGCGGTTACCCGAACCGACGAGCCAGGACGGCTTGCAGGCGTCGTTCGCCAACCCCGCCAACGAACCACCACAATCCGGTCGCCAGCGCCCCCGCGACAAACGATCCCAACACGACCAGATAAGTAAGTTGGGCGGCAGTTCCGAATTCGAGCAACGTCCCCCACCCAGCCCATAGCCCCACGACCATCGCCCACACACCGTTGGCAGTAACCAGGATCGTCATGAACGAAAACCATGAGAAAGGCCCGCTGATCGGCACAGTCACGACCTTTCGAGCGCCCAGAGGAAACAGATAGGCATTCTCTAGTGACGCACCGATGAGCACCCCGTCGGCACCATTCTCATTTAGGAACGCCTCGAGAGCGGCCGCGTAGTGTCTGGCCATGATCAGGTAGCTGGCGTCAAAAGCCGTCTGGGTGCCAGCCCACAGGCAAACGAACGGCACCACCAAAAACATCTCCGGGATTCCCCACCAACCAAGTCCCAACAGGAATACAACCAGAACCAGCGCCATGCGCACATCACGGAAGAACAACCGGTGATACATACCCACCATGGCGCGCATACGACCAAGCTGGTGGCTGGCGTGTTCCTGGGCCTCCATCTGGGCCAACTCAGGCCCCCGCCAGCCACACCGCGGCGGGTTCTTGGTCTGATACGACCACTCCACCGAACTGCTCCACCGTCAGGGCCAGGACAGCCACTTGCCCCTCAATGCGCAACGAGGCGATGTGCGGGTCGGGACCAAGGACTGCGGCACTGACGACCTCGCCATCGATGACCGCCCACAGCTGATAGGTGTGGTCCCCGGGGAGTGGTGGCAGGGTATTTTCAACTATCAAAGCCGAACCATCAGGCTGGATGACGAACGTGATGGATCCGGCTTCACCGGAGAGCACGGCTGTGCGAGCGTAAGGACTGTCGATCGCAGTCGCCAACAACCGATCCGGAGAGACCTCATCGAGCTGACGATTCTGTCCTTCGATCGCGATGGTCTGCCGGGCGACCGTTGTCTCCAACGCGATGACTCGACGCTGCTGAATCATCACGACACCAAAGAGGGCAATGATTACAGTGGCTGCCACCATGGACAACCAGGGCCAGGGTTGGCGGCCAAGCGATCGATCCGGGGACTTGATGTCGCGGACGACCCGTTGCCAAAGCGACCACGGTACGTCTATCCCATCAGCAAAGCTAGACGCCGCCTCCTGGAACTGGCCCACCTCGGTGCGGCACATCGTGCAGACTTCAAGGTGAGCCGCGATGACCTGACGTTCATCGTTGTCTACTGCATCGAGCGAATACGCGCCGAGCAGCCCGATTATGTGATCGTGGTCCACAACGAGAACTAGGCGGTAACGACGCCGAGCTGACCCATCGATTCCTGAAGTCGGCTCAGCCCTCTGCGAATCCGGCTCTTGACGGTTCCTTCTGCCATCCCGAGTCGACCGGCAACTTCGCGATAGGTCAAACCGCCAAAGTACGCCAGTTCGATCACTTGGCGTTCACGCTCGGGAATCGTCTCCAATGCTGATCGGACCTTCGCTGACACTGTCATTTGCCAAACCTCTTCGTCGACACTCGGGACCGATTCAGCCCTCAACAAGGCGTCCCGTTCCTCTCGTGTACGTCGCGAAGACTCCGAGCGGATGACGTCGATTGACCGGCTGTGCGTCTTGGCGAGAAGAAACGAACGCAAGGAACCGCGGGAACTGTCGAACGCCTCGGGCTTCTTCCAGAGAGACACGAACACATCCTGGGCAATGTCGCGAGACAATTCCTCGTCCCTGATGATTCGCATGGCAAGCCCGAAAACCTGGCCGCCATGACGACGGTAGATCTCAGCAAGGGCCGACTCGTCTCGTTCAGTCACCCCGTGTACAAGATCAGCGTCTTCAAAACTAGCGTCATCCCGGTACGACATTGCTTGCCCTTCTTGGTGTCCGATAGTTTTAGCACTAAAACTATCTCGCTGTCAACTAAAACACGCGTTAGACTCTTGATCATGACTGAAGACGTCCTCTCCCTGCAGGCGGCCGCCGACGAATTGGGCGTCCACTACATGACCGCATATCGCTATGTCCGCCTCGGAAAACTCGACGCGATGAAGTCAGGAGGCGTCTGGCAGGTGCGCCGGGCCGACCTAGACAACCTCATCAACTCGGATCGGCAACAGCCAGCCCTGAAAAGCACTAAAGCGTGGGACAAGCAGCTGGAAATCGTCTTACTGGGCGGCGACGAAGCGGCCGCCTGGCAGGTTGTCGAAGCGGCACTGGCGTCAGGTCACGAGCCTTCTGAGATCTACTCCCAGATGATCTCGCCGGTATTGCGAGATCTCGGCGCCCGGTGGCAACGGGGAGAAATCGATGTGGCCGATGAGCACCGTGCCAGCCTTACGGCTGCCCGTCTGGTCGGTCGACTGTCACCGCGGTTCAACCGACGGGGCAGGCCGAAGGGAACGTTTGTGGTCGCGGCCGCACCGGACGACTTCCACTCGCTGGCCGTCATGATGTTGAGCGACCGGATTCGGGGTGCGGGCTATCGAACCGTCGACCTCGGAGCGGCCGTACCGGTCGAGTCATTAAGACGCACTGTGGCCGAGACTCATCCCCTCACGGCCGTCGCCCTCGCCGCGTTCAAACCAAGCAATGAGGCGTCGATCCGAGCGGCCATCGCCGCAGCCCGGTCTGCCCAGGATGTTCCGATCTTCCTGGGCGGCCCAGCCATCGATGGCCCCAATCATGCCAAGGGCCTCGGAGCGACTGCCTACGCCAATTCGGTCGAGGACGCTCTCGAAATCCTGAACCAATCGTCGGAGGGTTAACCGAGTGACGCCCCTGGCGGGGCGTCACTCGGTACTTCCGTTGCGAATCAGACTTGAGAGCAGATCGTATCCGTAATCAACTGGGTCACGACGTACGGGTCGCAGTTGGCATTGGGACGGCGGTCCTCGATGTAGCCTTTTCCTTCCTTGGCGACCTGCCAGGGAATCCGTACCGAGGCGCCCCGGTTGGAGACGCCATAGGAGTACTCAGTCCACGGTGCGGTCTCATGGAGCCCGGTCAGGCGGTGCTCAATGTCGGCGCCGTAGGCGGCAATGTGCTCTTGGGACTTAGTTCCGAGTGCCTCACAGGCGGCGATGATTGGCTCGTAGCTTTCGCGCATTTGCTTGGTGGAGAAGTTGGTGTGAGCGCCGGCTCCGTTCCAGTCACCCTTGACCGGCTTGGGGTCGAGGGTGGCGGCAATGCCGAAGTCTTCGGCAGTCCGGTACAGCAACCAGCGCGCAAGCCACAGGTGATCAGACGCTGCCACTGGCGACAGCGGGCCGATCTGGAACTCCCATTGCCCGATCATGACCTCGGCGTTGGTGCCCGAAATCCCGATTCCGGCATCCATGCAGTTCTTGGTGTGAGCTTCGACCACGTCGCGCCCGTAGATCTCATCGTCTCCCACCCCGCAGTAATAGCCTCCTTGGGGAGCGGGGTAACCGTGCGTCGGCCATCCGTGTACCCGTCCATCCTTGAAGAACGTGTATTCCTGCTCGATACCGAACCATGGCTCGAAACTGGCATACTTCGTCTCGGTCTCCACACAGGCGGCCCTGGTGTTGGTCGGGTGCGGTTCCATGTCAACCGTCAGCACCTCACACAGGACCAACACGTCGTTGCCGCCCCGAATCGGGTCGGGAACCGACAAGACGGGCCGCAGGACGCAGTCGGAGTTCTTGCCGGGTGCCTGGTTGGTCGACGAACCGTCAAACCCCCAGACGGGCAGAGATTCGCCGTCCTGAAGGATCCGGGTTTTCGAGCGCAGTTTCGAGGTCGGTATAGATCCATCGATCCAAATGTATTCAGCTCTATAGCTCATCACTACCTCACGATTCTCGTCGAAACGGACCTGCTACCACCAGCGTCCCAGGGTGCCGTTTCTTCGTCGTTACCCAAATGTGAACGCTGCGTTAACTCAGAACAGACAGCGCTTCCCTCTCGACCCCGATAACCGCCCGCCCGGTGGGAGTGTATCGCTCCCGGCCACCCGCCGCGTTTACCCGCCCGGCCTATTGCGACCACCAAGATCGCGCTACCGTAACTGATCATGAGCGCCGACAAACAAGCCGAGTACGTTCTCCAGACCGTAGCCAAACGCGGCATCCGGTTTATCCGCCTATGGTTCACCGACGTACAAGGATTCCTCAAGTCGGTGGCCATAAGCCCGGCAGAGCTCGAAACGGCCCTTACCGAAGGAATGACCTTCGACGGATCGTCGATCGACGGGTACGCCAGGGTTCACGAAGCCGACATGATCGCCAAACCAGATCCGACCACGTTCCAGATCTTGCCGTGGCGAGAACCTGAAGGCGTCGCCCGGATCTTTTGCGACATTCATCACACCGACGGCACTCCATTCGCCGGCGATCCACGCAATGTCCTGCGCCGGAACCTCCGGGAGGCCAACGAGCTGGGCTATTCGTTCTACGTGGCACCAGAGTTGGAGTTTTTCTACTTTGCCGACTCAGGTCCTGAACCCAAAGTCCTCGATCACGGCGGCTATTTCGACCTGACCCCGCTCGACACCGCCCAGGAGTACCGGCGAACCACTATCGAACATCTCGAGAAGTTGGGCATCCCGGTCGAGCAGTCCCATCACGAGGTGGCCCCGTCCCAGCATGAGATCACCCTCAGGTACGACGATGCCATGGCTATGGCCGACAACGTCATGTCATATCGGCATACCGTCAAAGAGGTGGCCCTGGCCCATGGCATCTACGCCACATTTATGCCCAAGCCCCTTGAAGATCATGATGGTTCGGGCTTCCACACCCACATGTCACTCTTCGAGGGCGACCAGAACATCTTCTATTCTGCCGACTCCGAGAACGGTTTGAGCCCGACCGCCGAGGCCTTCATTGCCGGTCTTGTCCATCACGCTCCGGCGATGACAGCCATCACCAACCAGTGGGTCAACTCCTACAAGCGCCTGGTCGCCGGATTCGAAGCACCCATCTACGCATTCTGGGCACGCAACAACCAATCTGCCCTCGTCAGGGTCCCCACCATCAAAGCCGGTAAAGCTTCCTCGACCAGAGTCGAATACCGGTCTCCAGACGCGGCGACCAACCCCTACCTGACGTTCTCGGTTCTGCTGGCCGCCGGCCTCGACGGCATACGCAACGGCCTCACGCTTCCCGATGAGTTGGGGACGAACGTCTTCGAGATGAGCGCCAATGAGAGACGGCAACTCGGCATCCGGCGTCTGCCAGAAACGTTATCGCACGCCCTTGACGAACTCGAGCAGTCTGAATTGATGAATCAGGCCCTCGGCGACCATGTCTTTGACTGGTTCCTACGCAACAAACGCAAGGAATGGGATGCATACCAGCACCATGTCTCCCGTTTCGAACTTGAGCGATACCTTCCGATCCTGTGAACGGTCTGGCGCTCTTTCCGGTTTCCCCCAGCGCTGAGCTGGCTTCCGCCCTACGATCCGCCGCCCTCGAACCGATCCTCCTCACGACCGAAGACCTTGACAAGACCGACGAGGCAGCCAACTGGTCGCTCGTAATCATCGAACTGGGCGATGAACCCCTGCGCCGCCTGCGCAACGCCAGGCGCCTCCAGGACGACACAGGTGTACCGATCATCCTGGCCGTGCAGAAGGACCAGATCGCGCTGATCATGGACGAAGGCTTGAACCTGGCCGACTTCATCGTGCTGCCCGCCGAGCCTCTGGAGCTACGAGCCCGGGTACGGAGACTGGCCGCCACTCTCACGACCGAGGAGATACTCCGCTACCGCGACCTGGAGCTGAACACCGCAACCTATCAGGCGATGATCGCTGACCGGCCTGCCGACCTGACCTACATGGAATATGAACTGCTCAGGTTTTTTGTTGAAAACCCCAGCCGGGTCTGGAGCCGGGAACAACTCCTGTCCAAAGTGTGGGGATATGAGTATTACGGGGGGGCGCGGACGGTGGACGTCCACGTTCGTCGGCTCCGGTCAAAGATCGGCGAACAACGAGCCGCCTGGATTACCACGGTGCGTTCGGTCGGCTATCGCTTCGGCTAGTCGCGGCCCAGCATCCGGGTGAACCCGTCGACCCAGTGCGATGGCATCTTTCCCAAAGCAGTCCGGACCAATCGGTCGGCCCCATCGGCCACCATGTCGTCAACCGCGGCCCCTTGCGCTCGTAGGACCGCCACAGCCCGCCCGGCAGCCGAGGCCAGGCCAAGTTCAACGGCCAACTCGGCAGCCCGGCGTCCCGGTTTCGGGTCGGAGTGGCTGCGACTTTGGGCGACGAGAAGATCAACCGCCGCCTCAGCCCACCCGGCGGCCAGCAGGTCTTGAACGAGTTGCTCGGCTTCATGTCCAATCGGAACCCCGCGTTCGCACTCGATGAGATAACTGAGGGCTTGGCACGTCAATCTCCACCGGTAGCCATCGACACCACCCGGGCAGGTATCGAGGGCGTTGGCAACCTCGTCGGCTGCGGCGTCCGCTGCTCCGTTGACCAGATGGGCCTTGGCCATGAGGAATCGAGCAGAGTTCTCCCAGGCGGGGAGCTGTTGCAGTACGAGTCCCAACATCTCGTTGGCAGCTTCCAATGAGTCCTGACCGTGCCCGAACATCGCAGCTCCTTCTGCCCTGGCCATATAGGCCAGGAAGATCGGGCCGACATCGCCGGTTCGAGTCGCCAGGTTGATCGACTTATCAGCGGCCACATGCGCCTCGTCGATGCGCCCGAGCCGAAACAATGATCTCGATTGCCAGGCAAGAAGATCCGCCATTCGGGCGTCCGATCCGTCCACCATCTTGTCAAGGAGTTTCGCAAAGCTGGCTTCCGCACGGCGTACCTGTCCGCGATCGACTTCAATCCAGGCCTGGTTGTAGGCGGCCAAAAACCGCTGATGCGGCTCTCCGATGCTCGACAGAACCTGCTGGCTTCGTACCGAGGCGTCGTCGGCTTCACCCGGATATCCGAGCCTATTGAGAACCTGAGCCTGCAACGACAAGAGCGAAGCGGCCTTGGCAGGCGCCTGGAACTTGACGGCTAGGAGTTGGCCGACACTCGCCATCCACTCGGCCGCAGAAGGGTTTTGGCGATCCGACGCCACCTGAGCGGCCCATCCCCAGGCATCCACGATCTCCAGCCCCTCGGCGTGCGCGGTCGCCTCGTGAATCGCCAAGTCGGCAAGTTGAGGCCAACCGGCCAGTCGATGACACGCCGCCAGCGAAAGATGGGCATGACCCCAACGTGGGCCACCGGTCTCGCCAAGCCTCACCATCGATTGCACCGCCGCCTCGAGCAACGGTTGGGCCTCCGACAGGTTCTGTCGGGACATGGAACGGTCTGCGGCCGAGATCAGGCTTGCCACCGCAAGCTCGGATTCGCCCCCCACCGCGGCGAGGAATCCGAAAGGTCCCTCGTCGGCTGGTTCGACCTGCCCGTTCCAGGCGACGATCAGAGACCCAGCAACCACTCGTCGCCTCGTCGGGCCGATCCGCTCAGACAAGCGACCAGACAACAGGGCCGGGCTAAGCGTGATGCCACGGTCTGATTCCTCAAGAAACCCTGCCGCCACCAACCGGTCAACCCGGCTGACCGCAGCCAGGGGCGATTCACCGATCAAACCGGCGACCACTCGCAACGGAAGAACCGAACCGGCCACCGAACAAGCCTCAACAATCAGCCGCTCATTGGCGTCGAGAGCGGCCACTTGAGCGCCAAGCGGTGGGACCAGATCTCCAGGAAAACCGGCTCCGGCAAGGGACATGTGGCCATTCTTCAGGACGAGCAATTCCCGGTCACGCAACAGACCGAGCAATCGAGTCAACTCGTAGGAGTCCCCATTCGTCTGTTCATACAACCACTCGGCAAAACCCGAATCGGCCACATCGGCGATTTCGGACCGACTAACCCGATCAACCACCAGGTCGACGGTGGTCGCACCCTGACCAATCGAGTCGAGCACTTGTCCGGACCGACCGGTGAGGGGGATCTGACCAAACACGACGAGGATCGGTCGCCCGGATCGGAGCCGCAGGCCGATTTGGGCCAGGAACCCGGGATTTGCATGGTGAGCAGACTGCACGATCAACGCAGTCGGGCTGCCCGACAATGCGGAGATCTGCTCGCCAAGCGATCCTGCCGACTCCGGCGCCTCAAACGCTCGAACGCGGAGTACCTCAAGTCCGGCCGCTTCGCTCAGTGCAGCGGCTTCGTCCAGCAACCTGCCAACGCCTGCCTCCGGTTCGCCAATCACCCGCACCAAAACCGCTCCGCCCGCTTGAGCCAGAGCCACCGCCTCGGACAGAGCCGCCAGGTGGCGACCACGCCCGATCAATGGGAGGTCGGCGGGACCTCCTGCCGGTCGCCGCGGTACCTGCAAGGAGGTATCCTGATTGAGGATCTGCCCCTCAAGTCGTTGCAGGTCGGGTCCCGGATCGATGCCCAACTCGTCAAGAAGGGATTCGGCGGCGGTTCGATATGCCCGCAGTGCGTCGCCTTGCCGACCACTCCGATACAGGGCAAGCATCAGCTGGGCGTGAAGTCGCTCACGGTACGGATACCGGTCAACCAGGGCTTCTAGCTCCGGCACCAATTGATCGTGCTCACCAAGTGCCAACCTGGCATCGACAAGACCCTCGGTCGCTGCAATGCGCTCCTCGGTCAGTCGGGCGACAGTCGGGGCGGCAAAGGACTCGTAGGCAAAGTCGGCTATCGCCTCTCCCTTCCACAAGTCCAGCGCGGCCCGCAGTCGAGTAGCCGCCAGGCCGGGGTTTCCTCGTTCGAGTGCCAGGCGTCCATCGGCCGCGGTGCGGCTGAAAACGCTCGCGTCGACTTCCCCATCGCGGACTCGCAACAGGTAGCCCGGCCGGCGAGTAAGAACAATCGTCGGTTTCTGGTGCTTGGCCAGGTCTGGCTCAAGCGTCTTGCGGAGTCGACTGATGTAGACCTGGATGATGTTGTTGGCGGTCTCGGGAGGCTCTTCTTCCCACAGCAAATCGATGATTCGATCGGTCGAGACGACTTCATTGCCGTTCAGTACCAGAAGTGCGAGTAAGGCGCGCTGCCTATCACCGCCCAGCGCTAACGAGCGGCCATCCTCATCAAAACCCTCGAATGGTCCCAGGAGCTGATATCGCACGCCTGGCCGATACTACCCGGGGTCGATTCAGGGACGGAGGGCGATTAGTTCGATCTCGACGAGGAATCCACCGGGCAGGTTGGCTACTTCGACCGCGGAACGGGCCGGGGGCGTTTCACCCATGTAGGTGCCGTACACCTCGTTGACAGCCGCATAGTCGTTGATGTCTTTGAGAAAGATCGTCGTCTTGACAATCGCATCGGTCGTCAGGTCGAGATCGCCAAGAATCGCCACGATGTTGTTCATGACTTGGTGGGTTTGGCCACCGACATCAAGAGCGGTCAGCCGTTCGCTGGTCTGCGGATCGAGGGCGACCTGACCGGAAAAAAACACGAACCCGTTGGCTTCGACGACCGCAGAGTACGGACCCATCGCGGCCGGGGCACTGGGTACGGCGGGGATCTGTTTACTCACGAGAACGAATTACCGCAGCCACAACTCTTTGTGACGTTGGGATTGTCCATGGCGAAGCCGGCACCCATGAGTCCGTCTTTGTAATCAAGGGTCGATCCCCGCAACATCTCGACGCTCTGGGAGTCAACGGCGATCCGAACACCAGCCCCGAAGTCTTCTACGACATCGTCAGGTTCCAACTCGGCATCAAAGAACATCTCATACGAGAAGCCTGAGCATCCACCCGGGCGGACGGCCACCCGCAATGCCAAAGCAGGATCTCCTTCTTCGGCGAGCAGGACGGCGAGCTTGCCGATGGCGGGTTCCGTT
>JAENVV010000085.1 GCA_016650365.1 Acidimicrobiia bacterium | reverse complement strand
TTGACGACTCCCGACTGGGCGAGCATGGCCAGGCCGATCGACAAGGCGAGAAGCAGGCGGGTGAAGCTTTCGAGATGGTCGCCCGGATGGCGACGATTTCTTCGGCGGCGGCCGCGAACAACACGACGCCGGCAATCATCGGGAAATGGCCGAGCGACTAGGCGTCGTCGGGCGATCACCCCCTGAGCCTCGCCGGCTTCTCGTAGGGCGTCCTCGACGTGTTCGGCGAACCGATCGAAGTATGACCACCACAACAGGGCGGCCGCCGCCACCGCCAGCAACATCGTGATGGCCACCACGCTGTCGAGCGGACCTCTGGCAGCGATGATCCCGATTGCCACGATGCCCTCGCCCATGGCGATGATGTAAATGAGGCCGTGACGTTCGGCGAAGTGACCGGCTCGCAGATGCCAGGCTGACCCTCCGGCGAGTCCCGCAGCTCCAATCTCCAGGAGGAAGCCCACCAACCAAAACCACGAACGGCCCGGTGGGTCGACGAGGGCCCCCACCACAAAGACGAGCGGCCCGGGCCACGACACAGCCGCGAAGAGGCGAACGCCGGCCAGTGTTTTGGGGTCGGTCGTGCCGGACAGGTGCAGCCAGACGCCGATGCCTCGCACCACGACGTAGCCAGCCGCCAGCCACAGACCGCCATCTTCGAAAGCAGTCGGCACTGACACGGCCATGATGAGCGCGGCACCCATCGCGGCGAAAAAGGCGAACCGGACGCGGGGCGGTCGTAGGTCGACTGAATTGGCCGTCCAGCTGAACTGGGTCCACGCCCACCACAGCATGGCCAACACCAGGAAGGCTCGACCTAAGGCTTGGTCGTCATGGCCGTTGGCGACCAGGGCCACCGTCTGGGTGATACCGAGCACGAACACCAGGTCGAAGAACAGCTCAAGCGGCAGGACTGCTTTGTCTTCGATTAGCTCGTCTTCGAGTTCGCTCATGTCAGCCTGCTTCGGCGGCAGAGACCGGAGCATCCAATACGCTTGAGGAGGCGAGCAGGCCATACGTACCGGTCTGTTCGATCCAGTCGGCAACTTCTTGGGCGGCCTGTGCGGCGGCGGGATTGTCGAGTCCGACCAACTCGGCAAACATGAGCTTGACCTGGACCAGAATCATTTCCGTGGCGACACCAGACATGAGGCCGAGGAGGATCACGAAGGCCTGTGCGGCGCCCCCCTTGTCGCCGAGCATCGCTCGTCGGGTCGCCGCGCACATGGCGTGGAGCGTGGTTCTGGCGGGCCCTTGAGCGCAGCCATCGATTGATGCTTCAACGGCATCCAACAACGAGACGTCGCCCAGTCGGACCGCCGCCCGGGCGGCAATTGTTAGGCCCGACCAATCCATCTCCGCCGCTGCGAGCCCATGGTCATACGCCTCCTGCCAGTCGCCCTCTAGCATCGTGGCCGTCGCCCGGAGACCTTCCATATTCGCGTGAGTCTGAGGGTCGTCGCTGTCGAGTTTGTCGACGATTGTCAACCACTTGGTTCTCGCGCCGTCTACGCCCCGGAAGCAGTCGGCCGAGGTGCGCACGCTGTCAATGATGTCCACCCACAATCGGTCGGTGGCGAGCTCCTCCATCTGGTCCGCCCAGTCCAGGAGTTCGCCCCAGGCGCCGCGTCCCGACGCCGCATCTGACATGTGCAGCTTGGCTCGTACGATCCAATCTGAGCCGCCAATCCGCTCGGTAAGTTCAAGGAACCGGGCTTGCAGCGCCTGCGCCGCAGCAAAGCTGTATGCGGACATTACTGACACAAGGTTATTGACCGAACGGACAGCCGTGTTGAGTAGCCCTTCCTGCTCTGAGATCTCTAGGGCTCCTCGGAGGCCGGCCATACCTTCGATACTGCGCCCCGCGAAAGCGAGCGCAGTAGCTCTCGTCACCAATAATTCTGCGATGAGATCGGTCCGGCCGAGCCGATTGGCCACCGGTAGGGCACGATCCGCCACCGCCACCGCTTCCTCGGTTCGTTCGGTCAATGAATATCCACGCGCCATTTCTGCTGCAACACCCAGGGTGACATCGTCGTTGATCTCTTTGAGACCCAGATAGAACGGTTCGATCGTAGCGACGGCACTCGGAGAGGAAAACGACCCGTTGAACAGGTAGCTGCGCAGGGTGGCTGCCCGGCGTAATCCTTCTTCATCCCCTGCGTCATGGAAGGCCCGGTCGGCCAGATCGAGATAGGCGATTCCCCGTTCGAAGGCCCCAGCGTCGCTGGCGGACGCCACGGAGCGTAGGATCCAGGTTGCTTGCTCGACTTTGTCCGTGGTGAAAGCGATCGCCTGGTCATACAGGTCCATCGCCTGACCGTCGGAATGCAGACTGGCCGCGCGTTCAGCGGCGGTGACGAGCGCCTCGATGGCCCTACGTTGGAGTTCGTCTCGTTGCTGACCCTGCGGCGAAGCGTCGAACGCTTTCTGATAATGGGTGGATACGACGCCGGCCAACTCCGGATCATCGAAGGATTGGAAGTATTCGGCGGCCGCCAGATGGCGGTCACGGCGGTCGGCCCGATGGAGTCGTCCATGGGCGATCTCCTGGATGACACCCTGAACAAACCGGTACTGGCCGCGTTCGGGGGATCGGGGGTCGTCTTCGACCTCGAGCAGTTCCAACTGGATCAGTTGGCGGAGCTTGCTGTCGAGATCCGCGGAGTTGCCGACCGCGGCGAGACCAGCCGCAGTGCAGCTCAAGCCGAGAACCGAGGCGTCTTGAAGCACGGACCGCACGTCTGGTTCGAGCCGATCCAATCGGGCTTCGATGACCGCCTGAAGCGTGTCGGGAACCGCCAGATTTTCAGCCGTGCCGTGGAACTCCCATCCGCCGCCGACCTGAACAAGCGAACCCTCGTTCGTGAGCATTCGGACGATCTCGGCGGCGTAGAGCGGGAAGCCAGAAGCCCGGTCGACGACATGGGCAATAACATCGGCCCCGACGCCAGGAAGGTGTTCCGTCAACATGGCTGTCATGTCGGAGTCGACCAAAGGCGCCAAACTCACCGACATCGACGATCGCTGAGTCGATCCGAAACCGGGGAATCGCCCGAGAAGCTCGGGTCGGGCCAGCGTCACCACCAGGATGGGCGATCGCGTTGATCGATCGACCAGCTCGCCAACGAATTCGACCTGAGAGGCGTCCGCCCAATGGAGGTCCTCGAAAACCAGAACCGTGGTTCCCTGTGTGGCGATGCTCTGGAAGAAGGCGCGGATCGCCGAGTGGAGCTCAGAACCACCGCCGGAAGGCATGTCGCCTAATCCCAGGAGACCGGCCAGCCAACCTTCGATCCACGGTCGGTCCTGGTCATCCGGGACGTACCCGGCCAGGCAGGTCCGCAGACGGGTAAGAGCCCGACTTGGTTCCTCCTCCTCGGCGATGCCGGCTCGTTGACGGATCATCTCTCCGACCGCCCACATCGGTAGGCCGTCGCCGTAAGAAGGGGAGCGGCCCTGATGCCAGAACACCGTTTCGGAAAAGCCATCAACATGGTTCATAAACTCGCGGCCCAACCGGGATTTGCCGATGCCCGCTTCACCCGTGATTGAAACCAAGCGCGCCCGCTGTTCGGTCGACGTGGCTTCGAGCATGTCCTTGAGGAGGCGCATCTCCCGGTCGCGGCCCGTGAAAGGGAGTTCGCGGCCACTGACTTCGCGGCCCACCCGACCGGCCGGGCGGACCGCCCGCCAGGCTTCGACCAGTTCGGTCTTGCCTTTGACTTCCAGGTTGCCGCGCGATTCATAGACAATCGAGCGAGAAGTGACATCGTGGGTGGCTCCGCCGACCAGCACGGTTCCCGGTTCTGCCGCTGATTGCAGTCGGGCGGCGGCGTTGACAAGGTCGCCAACGATGAGGCCCTTCTCGTTGCCGCCCGGTCCCACCGAGGTTGATCCCGAGTTGACTCCGGCCCGAAGTTGTAGACCTTCGTGGCCCTGTTCTTCCCCGAGGGCGGCCACCATGGAAACGAGTTCGAGGGCGGCCCGCACCGACCGTTCACAGTCGTCCTCACGGGTCGCCTCGGCTCCCCACACCCCCATGACGGCGTCACCGATGAACTTGTCGACGAACCCGCCGAACTTTTCGATGATTGCCCTGGCCCGATCGAAATAGACGGTCAGCAGGTCCCGGACCTCGTCGGGATCGCGACCTTCCGAGAAGGTGGTGTAGGCAACGATGTCGGCGAAGAGGACCGAGACGAATCGTTTCTCGGCGTCGGAACCGGCCGTGGCCGTTTCGGCCGGCGCCGGTTGTAGGGCGGCCGTCGCGGCGCCGATCTGGTTTCCGCAGTTACCGCAGAAGCTGTCGCCGGGGGTTACCTTGGCCGAACATTTCGGGCAGGTAGCTGCCAAACCGTGGCCGCAGGCGCGACAGAACTTACTGTCCTCGGGGTTCTCCTTACCACAGTTACCGCAGAAAATAGACGTGTCCCTCCAACTTTGTGAGAGCCTACTGCGTGTATTGCAGACCTGCTTGGGAGGGAGGAGGCTTGCGGTGGTTCGCTGCTGCTCGTCGGTAAAGTCGAGGAAGTCCGTCATTCCGGCCCGGCTGTCCGACTCTACGTCAGGGTTGCACGACTGCCCGGTTAGTCGGGCCTACCTCCGATCGATACCGCAAGCGATGGAACCGGGGGCTCCCACGCCCAGAAATGGGCGCTGGAACCCAGGGTTCAACCCAGGGTTCGTACTCCCGGAAATGGGCGCTGGAACCCAGGGTTCGTACTCCCGGAAATGGGCGCTGGAACCCAGGGTTCGTACTCCCGAAAATGGGCGCTCCTGCCCATGGAACGCCGCTCGCTAGAACGCAACCTCGAACCTGGTGATCTCGACCCGTGAGCGTCACGACGACAGCAGCGCCAGCTGACCGCGCCTGGAGCCACCGCGGTCAGCCAAATGCTTCCAAATAACTACCAGGTTTTCCCGTCCCGGCGTCGGAATCATGCGTATTGTTCCGCCAGACGACGGAGACGCCCAGGGACCGCCCCCGCCTAACTGGACCCAATGGGAGGTAGCTCATGAAAGGCGCGCTCGACTCATCTGCGCGATTGCTCTTCCGATCCGCCCTCGTCATCTTCCTGGTGACGATCGTGATCGGCATACTCAACGGACTCGACATCTGGCTGCCTAGCCACGAGATGATTCTTACTCATGTGCATGCCGGCACGTTGGGGTGGATCACCACTTCGGTGATTGGTGTTGCCCTCCTTATGTATGGGGCGAACGCCGACGAAAAGGCGATCAAATCTGGAACCCGGCTGGCCCAGGCCGTCGTCGGTGCAGTCGTCCTCTATGTAATCGCCTTCGCGACGACCACGGGGATCTTCCGTCCGATCGGCGGCACGTTGATGCTCGCAGTGATTGTTTGGGCGCTCGTCTGGGTGATCGGCCAGCGCGGGTCAACGCCGAGGACCATCCCGAGCGTTGGCATCTTGCTGGCGCTCATTTCTCTTACGATCGGGGCGGTCCTCGGGGTGCTGCTCGGGGTGTTCATCGCCAACGGGTCGCTGCCCGGTTTGGATGCCGAGGCGGCTGGAAACCTGGCTGGTGCCCATCCACCCGCCATGCTCATCGGCTATCTGGTTCTAGCCGCTATTTCGATCGCCGAATGGCTGCTCGTCAAGGATCCGAAACCAATGTCCGAAAGCAAGTTAGGACAGTTGGTCGTGTACGGCCTGTTCCTGTCCGGTCTGCTGTTCAACGTGGCATTCATCGCGAATATCGAGGCGTTGATTCAGGTCGCCTCGATGCTCGAAGTCATCGGCATCGTCATCTTCCTGGTCCGCATGCGTAGCCATCTCAAGCCATCCGCTTGGAAGGGCATCGGTACCGGAGTCTTCGCCCTCATGTCAGTTGTCTATGTGGCGGTCGGCATCGCGTTGCTTGTGTATGTGGTGCAGCTCTTCGTGAGTGGCGAACTCGATCCGGAAACCGGCGAAGGGCCAGTCGGAGTGCTCATCGCCTTCGACCATTCGATGTTCCTAGGCGCCATGACGAACGCCCTGTTCGGGGTGGTAGCCATGAGGCTTGCCTACGATGGCCTGGTTCGGCTGGTGGCCTGGGGAGTGAACGTCGGTCTGGCCGGGTTCCTCATCGGGTTGTCGGTCGACTCGGCCGTAATCAAGCGGGTCTCGTCACCCATCATGGGTCTGGCGCTGCTCCTGGGGATCTACCTGTTCCTGACCCGGAGCGAAGAGGTGGGGGCATCGTCAGCCTGAGATGGCTAGCGCTACTGCTGGTTCTGGTGACGCTGGCCGCTTGCGGCGAGGCAGAGCCAGCCGACCCCGACTGGATCGCCGGTCGGGAGATATTCGCCACCTGTGCGACTTGTCATGGCAAAGGTGGAGAAGGCGGGATTGGTCCCGCCTTCTCCACCGTGCGTGAGACGTTTCCTGATTGCGACACCCACAAGAAGTGGGTCAGCCTGGGCTCGGAGGGGTGGAAGGAAGAGTTCGGAGACACGTACGGGGCGACCGGCAAGCCGATCGAAAAGGTCATGCCAACCTTCAACAAGCTGACCGACACCGAACTTGCTCAGGTAGCGGTATATGAGCGCGTCCGCTTTGGGGGCGGCGACCTCGAAACCGAGCGAAACGCCTGCGGGCTCGGATAACCGGCCGGTTAGTCTGATCCTCCATGAGGGTTGGTAGTACGTGAGATACGGCCGCGGGAGTCATGACTCCTTCTTTGGAATGCCGGCAGAGCCGACCGCCGCGCGCGGGATGCCAGCCTGACTCACCGACTGCCCCGTCCCGATATCAACCGTCTGACCAGATTCCGCGCGGCGTTCTGGCAACCGCCGCGCGCCCACGGTGACGTCATCGAAGATCGATCCGTTAGTTTTCTCGAACTGTTCTACGACCTCGTCTGCTGGTATCCGCCGGGGGTGTCCTTATTGTTGGGTGGCTGCGACCGGCTCCCTGGCTGCTCGTCAGTGTGATTGTGATCATCATGTCGTTCGGCTGGGTGACGGCGATCTATCACACGATGGGCCTCGACGACCCCAAGGAAGCGTTCCCTCCGTCGCACTAACGACTGGTTGTTCTCGGCTCCTCCGGGATCTGGGAAACATGGGTAGCGCCGCTAGTCGGGGATGTCGACCATGTGGCCGGCGTCGAAGAAGAACGTCCAGCCGTCCATTTCTGGTGCTTGAACGCCGAGCTGGGTGAGGATCGTGGCGATCTGTGAGCGGTGTTCGGTGCCATGGTTGATGGCCTGAAGAAGCAGTAGTGAACGGTGCATCCGCCATTTGCCGACCGGGTCATCGCCTTCGACTTCGACGTAGGCCTCGATGGCCGCTTCGGTGGTGGCTTGTTCCAGGAGTGCGTTGCTCCGGGTGAAATGTTCGGCCAACACGTCAAAGCCCGGGAAGGGATCTTCTGCAAGACGCTCCGGACGATCCGAACCGAAGAACCTCGCCGCATAGGACTCCTGGCCGCCGGCGACATGGACGAGAGTTGCGCCAATAGTTCCGTAGGTGCCTTCGATCGTCGAGCCCAATTGCTCGTCGGACAGCCGGCGGCATATCTTGAGCAGTCGGTCGTTCATCATGGTGTTGTGTTTGAAAAACTCGACGAGCAGGTGCATGCCGGCAACCATAGCTTTTGGGTGCGGTCGCTACTTACCTAGCGGTCGCTACTTACCTAGCGGGCGCTGCCTATGCGGTGTACTGGTCTCGCCACGAGTGCATAGGTTCGTAACCGAGTAGGCGGCGGGCCTTGTCGATTGAGAGCAACGTTTCGTGGGTGGCGAGTTCGGAGCGGATCGGTACTTCCGGATAGAACTCGGCCATGAGGTCGGCGCTGGCCTGAGTCATGCAGGTATCGGCGGCAGCCACCAGAAACGCCTCGGCCCCGGGAATGTCCCGTTCGAGGGCGAGGCGGGTGCACTGCGCAACGTCGCGGGCATCCACATAGCCCCACAGATTCCATGCCCTGCTCTGCGGGTTCTCGGAGAATGCCGGGAAGCGAAGGTAGTCGGCTTCCTCCATCACATTCGAGTACCGCAACGCAACAAAGGGGATACCGGTCCACCGGTTGAACTGTTCGGCGATCACCTCCCCGGCCAACTTCGACAGGGCGTAATGGAACTCTGGTAGTCGGGGATGCTCCTCGTCGATGGGGGCGTAGCGAGGCTGCTCTCGTTCAAAAGGGAGGCCGATGAGGGTCTCACTCGAAGCCCACACAACCTTCTCCAAACCAATCTGGGTGGCAGCCGAGAACACGTTGTAGGTGCTCATCATGTTGACCCGGAACGTCTCGCCATCAGGCAATACATTCGGAGCAGGGATGGCCGCCAGGTGAATAACCGCATCGGCGCCGTTCAGCGCCTCGATCGTCTGGCCCAGGTCGGTCAGGTCGGCGATCAACGTCGGTTCGTCGGGGTTGCGCGAAGCGGCGGCATCCACGTTGGTGACGGTGTACCCGTGGGCGACCAGATCGGCCACCACAGCCCGGCCCGCCTTGCCGCTTCCTCCGGTCACTACCACTTTCTGCATGGTTGGTCCTTTCACCATCTCCGGTCAGCCTACGACAAGTGCCGTCGATTTCGGCCGGATGGGTCCAGCCGATCCCGCAAAACAGATCGGGACTTTCGACTCTGGTGGGCAGGCCTGGTCCGCGCTATGTGACTAGTCCGTATTCGCCTTGAAAATATATCCATCGCGCCGAATTACGTGAGTGTATGCTCAAACACAGGGTGGACCACCTCGTCCATCCTTGGCTCGGAGGCCTTAACATCATGCGAAACGCCAGCCGGGTGCTTTGGCGCCCGCTAATCGTCGTTCTCTCTTCATTCTCTATGGTGACAAGTCTTTTAGTCGTTGCA
>JAENVV010000084.1 GCA_016650365.1 Acidimicrobiia bacterium | reverse complement strand
TCCAAAGCGGCCTGGCGTCCGCGCAATCGGACATCACCTTGCCGGATGGAAGGATTCAGGTCTGAAGACGAAAACAGAGGCCGAAACGGTATCGAGACCAAACGCTCCATTCATATTCTGCCGGGCCCCAAGCCCATACCGGTTGGTTCTCTTCGTTGACCTTTGGGGTCTTTCTAACGGTTTTTCGCGACCATGTTCGACGGGCGGCGCGCGACCACGTTGAGTGGCTAGCCTGGCCAAGGAGGGCGCGGGCGCCGCAAGCGGCCCTAAGTTGCCCACATCCGGAGGATCTAGGAGGAACTACGACATGATGCGAGCAGTACCGATCAGACGAAAGATGCTTACAGTGACGTTGTTGCTGGCAATGGTGGCGGCATTGTTGCCCACTGCTGCTGGCGCAGCCCTTGCGCTCGGGCCGTCCGTCTTCATCAACGAGATTCACTACGACAATACGGGTGCGGACGTCGGCGAAGCCGTCGAGATCGCAGGCCCGGTGGGGACCGACCTGACGGGCTGGACCCTTCAGCCGTACAACGGGTCAAATGGAGCCGCGTACAGCGCGACTGCACTTGCTGGAACGATCCCGGATCAACAAGGCGGCTACGGCACACTCAGCTTCTCGATCTCTGGCCTCCAGAACGGCTCGCCGGACGGCATCGCCCTCGTCGATGCAGGCAGCTCCGTCGTCGAGTTCCTCAGCTATGAGGGTTCGTTCGCTGCCACGGACGGCCCCGCCAACGGCATGACCTCAACCGATATCGGTGTGACTGAGAACGGAAGCGGCCCGCTTGGCGATTCTCTACAACTAGTCGGCACTGGGTCGATGGGCGGCGACTTCACCTGGGCTGCTTCACAGCCGAATACGTTCGGTGCGGTCAACACCGGTCAGACTTTCGATGGTGGATCGAGCGGTCCGAGCGACCCGGTGATCAACGAGTTCGTAGCCAACCACACCGGCGCTGACACCGAAGCATTCATTGAGGTCTTCGGCACACCAACCACCGACTATTCGTCCTACACCGTCCTTGAGATTGAGGGCGATGCACCCACCACCGGACCCGCCCGGGGCTTCATCGATGCCGTACTTCCCGTCGGCTCGACCAACGCTGGTGGCTATTGGATCGACGACGAAGACATGGAGAACGGCACGCTCACGATCCTTCTGGTCGAGGGCTTCACCGGCTCGGCAGGTGACGATCTAGATACCAATGACGATGGCACAATCGACAGCACTCCCTGGAATCGGATCGTCGACTCGGTGGCAGTTAACGACGGCGGAGCAAGCGACTTGACCTACTCATCGGTCGTGCTCACCCCGGAATATGACGGCGGTACCTTCACGGTGGGCGGCGCCTCGCGCATCCCAAACGGCGCCGACACGAACACCAGCGGAGACTGGGTGCGCAACGATTTTGATGGATTCGGGTTCCCAGGCTTTGTGGGCAGTCAGGCACGTGGCGAAGCGATCAACACACCAGATGCCGTCAATGCCGTTGTTACGGTCGTCGTCGATCCCATCGGCGTGTGCGGCGACGGCGCTCGGCTGATCCATGACATCCAAACCGCGGGGCCAGCCAGCGGTGATATCGGCGATACGCGTGAGATAGAGGGCGTCGTCGTCGGTGACTTCCAGGGCTCCGGTGCGCTCAACGGTTTCTACGTCCAGGAAGAAGATGCCGATGCGGATGGCGATGCGCTCACGTCGGAGGGAATCTTCGTCTTTGATTCGACGAACGCCGTCGCACTCAATGTTGGAGACGTGGTTCGAGTCCGGGGTGAGGTCACCGAATACTTCGGTCTCACCGAGATCACCAATGTGGTCACGGTTCTTGATTGTGGGACTACGGGAGCCGCAACCGCTGCCAACTTGACGCTTCCAGTGGTGGAGGCTGATTACTTCGAACGATACGAGGGCATGTATGTCACATTCCCACAGGCGCTCGTCATATCGGAGTATTTCAACTACGACCGCTTTGGTGAGATTGTCTTGACATCCGAACGGCACCTGACGCCGACAGCAGAGTTCGAACCGGGTGCTCCTGCTATCCAAGCGGCGGCGGACTTTCTGCTTGACAAGATCACGCTCGACGACGGACGATCTGCCCAGAACCCTGATCCGGCAATTCATCCGAACGGCGGTGTGTTCGATCTCACCAACTTGTTCCGGGGTGGCGACACGGTTGCCAACGTGACCGGCGTAATGGACTACTCATTCAGTCTGTGGCGGATCCAGCCAACCCAAGGTGCTGATTACACGAGTGTCAACCCGCGGCCGGCCAGTCCGGATCCGGTGGGTGGCAGTCTCAATGTCGCGACCTTCAACGTGTTGAACTACTTCTCAACGTTCGACTATCCACGAGGCGATCCGCTGGACAACAAGTGCGGCCCGCTTGCCAATCAGGAATGTCGCGGCGCAGACAATGCGGGCGAGTTCACCCGTCAACGGGACAAGATCATCTCTGCCATCCATGCGATCGACGCCGATGTGGTCGGGTTGCTCGAGATCGAAAACAACATCAACGATGACGCGGTGATCGATCTTGTCAATGGGTTGAACGCGGCCTACGGCGAAGAGACCTACGATTACGTCGCCACAGGAGCGATCGGTACGGATGCGATCAAGGTCGCCCTGATCTACAAGCCGTTGTCCGTTGATCTGGTCGGTGGCTATGCCATCCTCGACTCAAGTGTTGACGCTCGTTTCCTCGACACAAAGAACCGTCCGGCGCTGGCGCAGACGTTCATGGATAGCTCGACCGGTGGTGTCTTTACGGTCGCCGTGAATCACCTGAAGTCCAAGGGTTCCGCTTGCGATGACGTGGGTGATCCAGATCTCGGCGATGGCGCAGGGAACTGCAACCTGACCCGGACCGCGGCCGCCGAGGCGCTGGTCGATTGGCTTGCAACCGATCCAACCGGCAGTGGCGACAGCGATTTCTTGATCATCGGCGACCTTAACTCCTATGACAAGGAAGATCCGATCGATGCCATCCTGGCGGGTGGTTATACCGACCTGGTCGCTCACTTCGTTGGTGAGGATGCCTACTCGTACGTGTTCGACGGACAAACCGGCTATCTCGACTACCAGTTGGCCAACTCATCGCTAACGCCCCAGGTGACGGGTGCAACGGTTTGGCACATCAACGCCGACGAAGCGGATTTGATCGACTATGACACGTCGTTCAAGCTGCCCGCCCAGGACGCGATTTATGCTCCGGACCCGTATCGCTCGTCCGATCATGATCCGGTCATTATCGGGCTCGATGTCTGCGACGAAATTGCTCCGACGATCGACTCGTTGTCAGTTACACCGAATGTGCTCCTGAAGCCCAACCACAAGTATGTGGATGTCGAGGCGACTATCGCGGTTAGTGACAACTTCGACACGAATCCGACCATCGTCCTGGTATCGGTTACGTCGAATGAACCCGACAATGGTGAAGACGATGGAGACACAGTCAACGACATCGTTATCGTCGACGACTTCCACTTCCAGCTACGGGCCGAGCGGTCCGGGGTTGGCCAGGGACGAACCTACACCATCACCTACCAGGTGACTGATGACTGTGGCAACACAGCGGTTTCATCGGTGACGGTGTTTGTTCCACTTTCTCGAGGTAAGTGAAGTCGCAGCCGGCCTTTAGCCGAAAGAGGGGGCGGGCGAGAGCCTGCCCCCTCTGCTTTCTTGGGACGGCGGGCGGTCCGGCGAAACTTTCCCGACCGTCTTTCCAAGAACGGGGTCGGAGTGGTCGATCCGTGGGAGCAACCGATCAGGGATGTGGTGGGTCGGCTACCCGGATGGGACCGTAGGATCGGGTGGATGTCGCCGATCGAACCACCTCCGAGCCAGTTCTGGCTTCCCGAACCCGAATCGGCCGGTGGCGACGATGTTGTCGCGGTCGGTGGTGATCTGGCACCTGGCACCATTCTCCAGGCGTACCGGCGGGGCATGTTCCCGATGCATCTCTCCGACGGCTTGCTCGCCTGGTGGTCCCCGCAAGTTCG
>JAENVV010000083.1 GCA_016650365.1 Acidimicrobiia bacterium | reverse complement strand
GGTCGGGGACTGCCACGAATTGACATTTGCTCTCAACAAACATGGGCTGGTAGCCGGGGACACCGCCGGGGTCTGAGGTCGTCGTCCCGGGACTTCGATCGACCGTTGTCGACACCGCCGAATCATCGGTGGTCGCAGTGGTCGTCGAGGTGGCGGCCGTCGTGCACGCTCCGGCCAGCATGGCCAGACAGACAAGACCTCCAATTACACACTTGATGTTGACACCTCGAAATTGTCGATGGGCGACAGGCTACCGGCGATGCGGATATAACACCGAAGCAGGGTTAGGCCGCCAACAATCGGGCCATATTGCGCGCTCGACTGGCGAGATCCAGCCAGAGTTGAGCCGTCCCGGTGTGGAGGACCGCCAACGATTCCCAACGGAGGGCGGCCCGTCCGTAATGATTTACGAGACCCGACCGGGTTTCGGAGTGATCCATCCATGCTGATTCAATGGATCGATGATCGACCGACGAGTTCCGAGCCGCTGCCAGGTCGGCTTTCGTAAGTAACGATCCCGACCACAGCGACAGCAGGAATTCATGCATCGGTACACCAGGGGCCAATGGACCGTACCCGTCAAAGCCGGGGACCACCAGTCCCTCGGATCCGGTCAGGGCCGGAGCAGGCCGCATTCGATCGCCTATGTCAAGCAAACGCCGTTTGGCCTCCCTGGCCTCTTCTGCTCGATCCGAATGGGACCGCTCGATGGCATCAAACCACGGAACCGCCCAGTGCAAGATCCGATCACCGACCAAGAACCGACGCTCGGCATATGCACGGGTCGCCACATGGGGTTGATCGTTCGCCCAGGCATCGGATTCGGCCTGGGCGAGTCCGGAGGCAAATCGAGCGACGTCGGCGAAGTCCAGTTCGCCGACCGGAAAGGACCAGCTGACCATTCGCCTACCGAGATCCTTGGCCGGGTCATACAGTCTGACGATCGCCAGTTCCGAACCGGGCACATCGTCCCACACGTGAAAGTGAGCTTCGGCCTGCCACTGATTCGACAGGTCGATCCAGATTTTGGCTTCTTCTGCAGCCGCGTCAGCGGCTAACGATGAGGTTTCAGGCTTGGTATGCATCCAACGTCGGTTTGATAGGGCGATCCAACCATGTTGGTCGACGAGTGCCGTCAGGTCCAGGACCTGGCTTGGTTTTCTTCAGCCATTCCTCGTAGACCGCAAAGCTTTTGTTCGTATCGACGACCACATCGCCATACTGATCACCCGGTTCGGCCGCCGCAATCTTTACGACCTGATGCCAGGCGTGCATGCCCGATATCGGATCAGGGTGGGGTGGGAACGCGAGGTTCTGATGAACGCCGGCGTCCTTCCACCAGATGCGCTCCGAGTCAGGATCGGACGACGTAAACGGCTCGATGCCCTTCTTCTGTCGCATACGCCACTTTCCGTCTCCCAGGCTGTCGATATCCACGAGGGCCGACGACCACCGCTCATTGCCCTGCTCGTCGTCAAGGCGCCAGCGCCCCATATGGTGACTGGCGGCGACCACACCGGGCCGGATTCCCTCGGTCCGCCAGGCCCGAATCACAAAGTGGCCGTTGTCAGTCGTAACTCGAACCAGTTGGCCAGATTCAAGGCCGAGGGCATCGGCATCGACCGGGTTCATCCAAAGCGGGTGGCCATGGCTGATCTCATAGAGATACTTGGCGTTACCCGATCGGGTGTGGATGAGCGTCGGAAGTCGGAAAATCGGCACGAGGACTCGCTCGCCGGCGGATTGATCCAGATCTCGCCAGTACACGTGGGTCTTGATGTAGGTGGGGATTGACTCATCTTTCCAGCCCCAATCTTCCATCGTCTTGGACCACCACTCGAGCTTCTTGGTCGGTGAACCGAATCCGGTGACGGTGTCATCACCCGCTTGGACCCCGACCACTTTGCCGTCACGCCTGGCCAAGCCATCCGACCCGACCGTGTCGGCTTGCACCGGGCGATCCTGAACGTTGTAGATATCGGTCGCGACTTCGACGGCTCCGTACTTGCGCATGTACTGCAGTGGAGTCATGTTCTCGGCAGAGGCCTTCTCGGGCAGACCGGGGACCGAGTTCTCGAACATCCAGCCGTAGTACTCATCGACCGAGACGGGCCGATCCGGATCGTTGGGAGAAGCAAACCATTTCTTGATACCAAGCGATCCGTCAGGATCCACCTTCCAGGAAAGGTCGATCCAAAATTCCGTCTCTTCCCAGACTTCGCCGGGATTGGTCTCGTACGTGCGGTTCACGACCTTGCCGTCACGCTCGGCATTGACCCGCAGAACCGGCTGGCGGAAGCCAAGCCATTGCCCCATATGGGTCTCGTATGAGTGCGTGTCATGGCGCTCCGAACCGACTCCCATCGGGAGGATGTAATCGGCGTACCAGGCCGACTCCGACCAGGTCGGGGTCAGGGCGACATGCAGTCCGATTTTGCTTTCGTCCGTGAGTGCTTCGATCCACGAGAACCCGTCAGGGTTCGTCCACACCGGGTTGTACACCCTCGTGAAGTAGACGTCGAGTTTGCCGCGGCCCTCTTTGAGAAAGTACGGCAGAAGAAATGACATCTCGTGGTGAGCGAACGGGTACTCCTTCGGCCAGAGCAGTTCGTTCCATCGACTGTGTGGGGGCGGGGTGTTCCAATGGGCCGGTTTGAACTTATCCCAGGCGCTCGGGGCCGTGCCACCGACCGTCCCGATGGACCCGGTCAGAACGTGCAGGAACCAGAGGCAACGAGCCGTCTGCCAACCGCCGAGGTTTCCCGACCCGGCAGAGCGCCAGGTGTGTGACGCAAATCGAGTCCCGGCATCGGCGATCCCGGCCGCGATGTCGAGGATGCGATCCACCGTGACACCGGTCTCCTCGGCCGCCCATTCCGGGGTGTAATCGACGTATTCCTCTTTGAGGATCTCGACAAACTCTTCAAAGGTCTGAGGCCGATCCGGATGGCGATTGGCCATGGTGTGTTCCCAGCTCATCCACCGCTTCATAAAATCGCGATTGATCTGGTCGCGGTCCAGCAGCAATTTGGCGATAGCCAGCAGGAGAGCCGGCTCGGTTCCTGGCCAGGAGGAAACCCAGATGTCGGACATCGCCGCCGTGTTGGACAAGCGAGGATCGATCGTGGCCAACTTGGCGCCGGCCTGTTTGCCTTCCATGATCCGCTGGGCATGTGGATTGAAATAATGGCCCGTCTCGAGGTGGGAACTCAACAGAAGAATGAAACGAGCATTGGCAAAGTCCGCGGACGGGCGGTCGTGACCCATCCACATGGCGTAGCCGGTACGAGCTCCTGCCGAACAAATGTTGGTGTGCGAGTTGTGACCGTCGACATCCCACGCCTTGAGCGTGCGATCCATGAAGCCGTCTTCGCCAGGTCGACCTACGTGATACATGATTTCGTCGTTACGATCTTCCAGGAGCGCCTTGCGCATACGACCGGCGATGTCGTCGAGGGCCTCCTCCCAGCTAACCCGCTCCCAATCACCGCCGCCTCGCTCGCCGACCCGCTTCATCGGGTAGAGGATTCGCTCCGGGTCGTACATCTGATTGAGCGTGGCCGGGCCCTTTGCACAGTTGCGGCCTCGAGATCCAGGATGGGCGGGATTACCTTCGAACCGCCGGACGTCACCTGTTTCTTTGTCGATGACCGCCAGGAGTCCGCAGGCAGATTCGCAGTTGAAACAGGTGGTCGGGACGTAACGCACCTGCTTTTTGACCTTGTTCGGCCATTCTTTGGCGTCGTACTCTTCCCAGTCGTCCCACCGGTCGGGGGGCGGAAAGTTGGTGAGTTCCGAGCCAGGCAACAGGCGGGGAATGTCATTCTGGTTACGTTTGGCAATTGTCATCTCAGCAGACCTTTCACGACAGTGGAACCGACTGGCCGGCTTTGACCATCGCATCATCGGAGAACCAAATTCCGGCACAGGCGGCCAAGCCGCCAAGGGCAGCGATGCCCACTCCCCCGTTACCGGTGAGGGCGAGGGCGCCCGAAGCAATAGGAGCGAATACGCCGAGGAGAATCCCCCCAACCCACCACTCGGTCCGATACACGCCTTGGGTCATGTGATGGACCGCCTCGGTGATATTGCGGGTTGGGTGCCTCGAAACCAACTCACCCCAGGCGATGGCTCCCAGGGCGGCCGAACCGCCGATCATGGTCCACAAAAAGGCCGTGGTGGCCGTCTCCGAGAGATCAACAAACAGCGACAGGATGAGGGCGAACCCGCCGCCGACGGCAAAGGCCCCGGCCAGCATGTGCCAGAGCAGCATCGGCGACTGCCACAGGTCCCTTGCCTCGGCTTGTCCGAAGAGGAACGCCGTATAACCAGACAGGGCCAGCGCCAACGGAACTCCGATCCAGATGCATACCTGCACGATCGAATCCGCCCCGAACACTCCAGCCAGGAACCACACGCCCATCAACGCGGCGTAGGCCGACAGGATGTAGGCACCCTTGACCAACCACGAACCCGGGTTACCCCTGGTCAACAAGTAGTAGAACCGGTCAGGTCGTTTCAAGTCCCATACGAGTAGGGCACCCGTGAGAGCCAGGAACAACCCGGCCACCAGCGGTATGACCCAGGCAGTAAAGGCATTGTCGGTCGAAGCACCCGCCAGCATGGCCATGGCAACTGCCAGGATCAGGCCGGCGGCGATACCCTTTGTCAAGAAATACGAAGAGACCCGCCAACCCCACGGCATGGGATGTTCGGTGTTGTACACGACCCGGGGCGGGGCACCGCTGTCGGCCTGGAGGTGGGCTGTGTGATGGTCGGCTGACGGGTCAACGGTCAGGAACGAGTCACTGTCCTTCCAGATCCCGCCGTGAGTGAGCGGCTGGGCGGCCAAGGGATCGAGGCTCGCTTGATCGGCACCGATGTAATACAGGTTGGGCCGGGTGCCTTGCTCGACGGCGCGTTGACTCGTCTTCTCGGAGCGGACCAGGTTGGCGATCTTCGTGGTGGGGTCCTCAAGGTCGCCGGCGATGATCGCTTGCTCGGGACACACAACCACGCAAGCCGGCTCAAGGCCGATCTCCGTACGGTGTGAGCAGTAGTTGCACTTCTGGGCGGTGTGGTCGTGGGGGTCGATATAGAGGGCGTCATACGGGCAGGCCTGCATGCAGGACTTGCAGCCGATGCACGAATCCGTATTGAAATCGACGATCCCGGTGTCTCTCTTGAACAACGCCCTGGTCGGGCAGATCGTCACACACGGGGCGTCGGTGCAGTGATTGCACCGCATGACCGAAAACACCCTGGTCGAATCAGGCCAGGCGCCCTTTTCGACATACTTGACCCAGGTCCGGTTGACCCCAAGCGGAACGTCGTGTTCCGTCTTGCATGCCACCGTGCACGCGTGACAGCCGATGCACTTGTGCTGGTCGATGACAAAACCGTATCTCACGCGACTTCACCAACGCAGTGGGCAACCAATGGGACTCCTTGAAGGCTCGATGGACATCCTATCGCTTATGGTCCGCTCGCCGGCACCACCGGAGAGGTCGGAACGCAGCGACTAGGACTTCTCAATGATGAAGTGGTGCTCGCCTTCTTGGGAGAACTGCTCCTTGAGCGAATGGCCCATGTCTTTGGACCAGGCGGGGATGTCGGACAGCGCACCATTGTCGGTGGCGATCACCTCAAGGGTTTGACCGGATGCGATTTCGTTGATGCCTTGGGCAACTTTGATCACGGGCATCGGGCACTGAAGCCCTCGTGCGTCAACAACTTTGTCTGCCATGTGGGTACCTTCCAAGTGGGGGGGAATTGCGTCGGATCCCGGGGATCGACCAAACGGCCTGATCAAATAAACAGGGAGATCGAAGCTTGTTTCATAAGGGATATTGCCGAACCGGCGCCGGCCGGCTGGTCAAGTCCAGGAATCATGTCATCGAGGTCAAGACCCATGAGGTCCATCGTCATCTGACACGGCCATAACTTGACGCCCATCCCCTGAGCCAACTCCAGCAGTTCCTGGACGGAGGCCACCTTCTTGTCGTCGGCCAGATCCTTCATGAGCTTGGCTCCGATTCCGCCGAAGTTCATCGTGGACAACTGGAGGCCGTCTGGCGAACCCTTCTTGAAGACAGACATCATCTTCTGGCGCCAATCATCACCGGTGATTCCGGCGTCCGGCCGTTTCAAAATACCAAGGCCCCAGAACGTAAAGAAGACGGTCACGTCCATCCCATACGCCGCTCCGGTGGTAGCCAGAATCATCACCGGCCAGGCTTTGTTGAGGTCACCCGATGCTGCAATGAGCACCATCTTCTCTTTTTGGGGCACCGTGTTCTCGGCAGCTGCTTCACCAGCTGCCGCGACGGCGTCCTCCAAATCAGTGGTTGTCATGACGGTCTCCTCCGATGTCGACATATACACATATGCGAACATGCGCATATTTGTGGCGGGCCATACGATTGTCAAGGAAGAATTCCGGTGGCACAAGGTTTTCTTCTCGGACAAGTTGTGCCATGATGGGCGCATGTCAGCAATCGAGACAGAACTAATTCAACTCCATGCAAGCGTTTGCAAAGGCCTCGCCGACCCCAAAAGGCTGCTCATCATCAACGCGTTACGCGATGGCGAGTTGGCCGTCATGGACCTGTGCGACGACCTCGATCTTCCTCAGGCCAATGTCTCCCAGCACCTCGCTGTGCTCCGGGAAAAAGGTCTCGTTCGTTCTCGCAAGGACGCCCAAAAGGTGTTCTATTCGGTCACCTCGCCGAAGATCATCGAAGCGATGGATCTGCTCAGAGAAGTCATGAACGAGCAGATACCCGCCGGACTGGCTGAACTGGCCTCGTAGACCGCCGGCGTTGCGCCACGCATCTCAGTGGCGCAGCGGGATAACTTCAGCCGTATCGCCGTTGGCTACCACCAGCACTCGTGCTGACGTCTGCCCATCGAGAACTCTCACAACGTCGTCGAACGCGAGCATCTGAGCGTCGTCAGAGCGCTCAAGAATCTGCACCTTGGCCCCGGTCTTGTGCGCAACCGCTTTGGCGACTTCTTCGCTTGCGCCAACCAGCAGAATCGACCGGATCCCACTCGATTCCGCCGGATAGGCCACCCGATCGCGCTTGAACACGAACCAGTGATAGACGGCCATCGATCCGACCGTTATCACCAGCGACAGCGGGATCCGGATGTCACGCAAAAGGTTGCTCGTCTCTCCGAGTATCGATTGGAAGACCGAGAAGAAGACCGAGATGAGGCTGATGAGGGCAGTCGTTCCACCAACGCCGATGAGCAAGAAGAGATAGGTACGCCGTGAAACCGAGTTCGTCTCTTCGCCCGATCCGGCCGCCAACCGTTGCGTGCGCAACCAGACCAATCCCCACACCGGCACACCGACCAAGAAGGCAGTGACCGCGGCCAAAACGAGGTTGATACCTCCGCCGCTACCGGCAACCTCTCCCTGGCGGGAGAAGGTATCAAAGAATGCGACGAGCAGAATCGTGGCACCGGTCGTGGATGTGACGAGGCCGGCAACGGACACGAGGTAGTCATAGACACGATAGATCTCGGGCCGGCCCTCCGACCGCTCCGGGCTCAAGACCGTCCGGTGATACCACCAGACCCACAGCCCGGTGACAAGCGCTGCCACCCCGCCAGGGGCCGACTCGAACTGCTTCCAGGCGGACGATTCGGCATCACCCAGGAACCACACGAGAACGTCATACAAGAGCCCCGAGGTCGCTACCAGGGCAGTGATCAGTCCAGATAGCACGCCGACAATGACGACGTACCCCTGGAACGGACCGCTGGACCGGTCGGTGCGAAGGGCGTTGGCCATCCAGTACCAACCCCACACGAGACCACCGACGATCAGCCAGGACACCCCATTGCGCCACGTCCACGAGTAGTTGGCGGCGGCCAGACCTCCCGACATCTGATCGAACAATTGGCGAAGGGCCGAAGCAATCGTGTTGCCAAGGCCGACGCTGGCGACCACGAGTCCGATGGCCGATCCAGCCAGCCGATGCCAGACCAGTCGGTCCTGGCGGGGGGCGCGGCTGACGAGAACCCAATGGCCGGCCCATACGCCAAGCCAGACGATCATCCGGGCCAATGCATCGCCGGAATAGCTCTCGGCCCCGAACAGCGCCTCAAGCATCCTCAGGGCAGCCACGACGGATACGATCAGAGACGTAATCGAGACGATCGACAGGTACAGCGTCCACGCCGGAGACTCAGCTTCGAGCGGTTGGCGAAGGTGCTGTTTACGGACCCATCTGGCGAGGAGTAGGCCGGCCGGAAAGCCAACCGACAGGTACGCGAGTGGCAGAGCGAGGCTCCGGCGGTCGCTGGCAATCTCGTTGATACTGAAGGCTTGCCCGAGTACGGAGCTAAGACCATTTGCGACGAGGACAACCGTCCCGAAGAGCAGGGCGTACTGAAAGAGACGCCGGATCGTTGAGCCGGTTTGTTCGGCGGTACCTTCGGCCGATGGTCGGCGGACGGACATGAATAGGGCAACCCCCGCCACAGCCGCTACCAAGAGAATCACGAACCTCATGTCATTGCTCCTTTACGCAGTCCCAATACGGCCACGGTGGCTGGCTGATCTGCCAGTTATCCGCTGACTTTTCAAGCCAGATCGTTTCGTTTTCTATCCATTCATCTATTCCGTCACTCGAATGACGGATCTCAATGGCCACGGTGGCGGTGTCATTGTCGATGGTGGTCGTATCCAGAAACACCCTGGCACCATCTGTTCGATAGTCGAGCGAGGTCGAGTCCTGGCGGCAGCGATCGGCCAGATCAGCCGTCATGCTGTTCAGGGAAGCGAGCTCGTCGCCATCGAATACGGCCTTGAGGTATACCTGGACGACTCCCTCGGGGGTGGTCGGATCGTAGGTATCGGGTACGGCAAGCGCTCCATACAGAGCACCCCCCAGCACAGCCGCAAACACGACGGCAGCCAGGACAATCAGCGGGGTACGGGTGCGATCTTTCATCCCTATATCTTCCTCCTCAACGAGCTTCTTCACCATAGGGGAAAGACCCCATTCTGAGTCAGGGAAACAAACATCCTGTTGCGCAGTTGCCCGTCCGATGGCACACTTGTATGCGCGTATTCGAATACTTGAAGATCTGCGAGACTCCCCCGTCGATGCAGACAGGAGGCACACCGTGATTGCATCGATGACTACCAACGAACTGGCCGCCCGGATCGAGGATCCAGCCAAGGCGCCCTACATCCTCGACGTGCGGGCTCCCGACGCGTTCGATCGATGGAAGATCGAGGGCAAGGTGCCGGTGGAAACCGTCAACATTCCCTACTGGACCGCTCTTGAGGATATCTCCAAGATATCGGTTCCCGAAGACCGCGATGTGGTGGTTGTCTGCGCCCATGGTGGATCCTCGGAAATGGTGGCCGAGATGCTTGAACTGCCCAACGTTGTCAACCTGGCCGGGGGCATGGATGCCTGGGCGGCCACGCTCGTCCCACGCACGATCCTTGACGACGGAACCCATTTCGTGATCCAGTTCGATCGAACCGCCAAAGCATGCCTCTCATACGCAGTCGGGGCTCGAGGACACGAAATGGCTGTCATTGATGGAGCGGCCAACATGGAGGCATACCTGAAGGTCGCCGCGGACATGGACGCCACCCTCACCCACATCTTTGACACCCACCTGCATGCCGATCACATCTCGCTCGGTCGCGATCTTCGAGAACACACGAGCGCCACCTATCACATCGCCGAGGGCGATGCAGAATTCGCCGCTTTTGTCTACGAGGCTCTGGTCGATGGCCAAACCTTCACGTTCGGAGAGGTGGAATTGGTCGTGCGATCCGTGGCAACACCCGGGCATACTCCCGGGTCCACCTCGTTGGAAGTGGCCGGGAAGTTCCTCATGACCGGTGACGCAGTCTTTGTTACTGGCGTTGGACGTCCCGACCTCGGTGGCGAAACCGAGCCGTGGGCGCGTGATCTGTTTCACACGATTCACGACAAACTCAGCCCACTCGATCACGATCTGGAAATCTGTCCGGCCCATTACACGAGCCGTTCCGAGTCGAATGCCGATGGCACCATCCGGCGACGCCTCGGAGACCTTCTTGAATTCGACCCGGTGGTTTCCATCGAAGACGAAGAGGCGTTCGTCGAACATGTCGTCTCCCACCTCGGTACCCCGCCGGCAATCTACGCTGACATTCGCAAGGTGAACCTGGGGCGGGTGACCCCCACCGAACAGGAAGCCAAGGAGCTCGAAGTCGGGCGCAACGAGTGCGCGCTGTCGAAGTAACGGGTTGTAGGCTCGATTCGTTTTGAAACGGTTAACCGCCCATAAACTAAGCGTCTACGACGTCGTCGCCGGAATCAGTGTCGCCATGGTCCTGATTCCCCAAGCGTTGGCCTACGCGCAGCTGGCCGGTATGCCAGCCTACGTGGGGCTTTTCGCGGCAATCCTCCCGCCGATCATCGCCGCATTCTTCGCCTCTTCTCCGTATCTGCAAACCGGTCCGGTTGCCATGACGGCAATCTTGACCTTCGGAGTCCTGGCCGGCTCTGGTGCGACCACCGGCTCAGCCGAGTACATGAAGCTGGCAGCGTTTCTCGCTGTGATGGTCGGAGTCATCCGCGTCGGACTCGGCCTCACCGGCGGAGGGTTCATCGCCTATCTGATGTCACAACCCGTCGTGGCCGGGTTCAGCGCGGCATCAGCCATCTTAATCAGTGCCAGCCAACTCCCCAAGGTGCTCGGCGTAACCGCCGGCAGCGGTGGGCTACTCGTCGAAGCAGGCCGCGCTCTCACCGCCACATGGGATTGGCGGGCCGTGGCGTTGTCGGTCACGACCATTATCCTCATCCTCGCCGGCCGCAAGCTCCACTCCCTGTTTCCAGGGATCCTGGTGGCTATGGTCGTGGGAATCGTCTATTCGGCGATGTCCGGGTACGACGGGGCCATCGTCGGAACGGTGCCCACCGGCCTCCCTCCCCTGTCTCTTGACCTGCCATGGTCGTCATTCGGCGCCCTGGTGATCCCGGCGCTCGTTATCGCCATCGTCGGCTTCGCCGAACCGACGGCCATCTCGCGAACATTTGCAACGATGGACCGACAGGCCTGGAGCCCGGACCGGGAGCTGATCAGCCAGGGAGTTGCCAATCTGGCGGCCGGTTTGAGCTCGGCCTTCCCGGTCGGGGGTTCGTTCGCCAGAAGCTCTCTGGCCAGGTTGGCCGGGGCTCGCACCAGGGCAACCGGCGCCATCGCCGGTCTTGGAGTCCTCATATTCCTCCCATTCGCCGCCGTGCTCGAGCCATTGCCGAGTGCCGTGCTCGGCGCGATCGTGATCGTCAGCGTCTTTAAACTGATCGATATCCCCGCGCTACTCGATATCTGGAAACACTCCCCGTTACAAGGAGTCGTGGCCGCCACCACATTCGCACTCACGCTGGCGCTCGCACCGCGCATCGATCGAGCCGTCATCATCGGTACGCTCCTCGGTATCGCCGTGCACCTGTGGCGAGAGATGCGACTCGACGTCGCCTCGTGGACCGCCGGCACCGTCGTTCATCTCTCCCCCCGGGGAGTGTTGTACTTCGGATCGGCGCCCGGCCTCGGCGACCACCTCAATCAAGAGCTCGCCGCACACCCGGACGCCACCTCGGTCGTGATTGAGCTGCAAGGCCTGGGTCGAATCGACTACACCGGTGCGGTGGCCCTGAAACAAGCCGTTAAGGAGGCGATCGAGGCCGACCTGACGGTGGAACTGTCCGGCATCCCCGAACATGCCCGTCGGATCCTGTCTCGCGTCTGGGAGGCCGGGATTCCCGAAACCGATACCAGGGAACGCACCAACGGCTCCCAGTAACGGACTGGCTAGACACGGCGGGTGGGACCAACGCGGCCTGGAGCAGGTAGCTTCGGGAACAGCCGGTGCCACCGGGTCCGGGGATCGGGCCGGTGTGCCAGTATGTGGCCATGATTGGAATCATCCTCGCCGGCGGCGCGTCCACCCGAATGGGAACCGACAAGGCGTTTGTCGAGGTCGAGGGTCGACCCATGTTCGAATGGGTTGGCAAGGCGCTCGAAGCGGTTACCGGAAGGGTCATCGTCGCCGGCCGATCCGAGGCCCTCGGGCCGTATGGTGCCGTCGCCGATATCGGAGAGGCACACCGTGGCCCGCTCAGCGGGTTGTTCGCGGCTGCCAACGCCTACCCGCACGATCCGCTACTTCTGGTGGCTGTCGATCAACCGTGGGTGCAGCCAGGCACGCTGCGGGCCATTCGCCGAGATTTCACCGATTTGGCCGCGGTCCCGGTTCACGGAGGGACCAGGCAGGTATTGTGCGCGGTGTACCCGTCGGGGCTGGCCGATCTCGCTGCCCAGGAGTTGGCCAATGGCGGATCAATTCAATCGCTCATCGACGTGGCATCTTTCGACCCGATCACCGATATTGATGGAGAAGACGGCCGTAGCTGGTTTTCGGTCGACTCACCAGGCGCAATCAAAAAGGGACTTGAGCTGTTCGGACCTCCCGGCTAGTGAAGCGAGCACCGGTCAGGGAACTAGCCGCCGATGTAGCTCATTTCGACTTTGCGCAAACCGGCGGTTCGAGAAGATCTGAGCTGCGAGTAACGGTCATCGCGCCGGATCCAGACCGAACGGATAACGTCGATCAAATCCTGGTCTGTGGCACCCGCCCGCAACATTGAACGAAGGTCGGTACCTTCTGACGCAAACAGGCAGGTGTACATCGAACCTTCTGCCGAGATCCGGGCCCGCGTACAAGTGGCACAGAACGGTTGGGTCACCGACGTAATGACGCCGATCTCGCCCGTCCCGTCGGCGTACTTCCAGCGCGACGCAACTTCGCCCGTGTAGTTGGGATCAGCCGGTTCCAGCGGGAAAGCCTCCGAAATCATGGTCACAATGTCTTTACCTGGAACGACATCATCCATGCACCAATGGTTCGTGGTACCGACATCCATGTACTCGATATAGCGGACGATGTGGCCAGTGCCCTTGAAGTGTCGGGCCATGTCAACCACCGTGTGATCGTTGACACCTTTCTGGACGACCATATTGATCTTGATCGGAGCCAGCCCGGCGTTGCCGGCTGCGTCTATCCCGGCAAGAACGTCATCGACTGAAAACCCGACGTCGTTCATGGCCATGAACACCTCATTGTCCAGAGAGTCGAGGCTGACGGTGATTCGATCCAGGCCTGCGTTCGCCAGCGACTGCGCTTTGCGCTGCAGCAGAGAAGCGTTGGTAGTCAAGGTAACGTCGTTGATTCCTTCGACAGACTTGACCATCGAAATCAGATCTTCGACGTTTCGCCGGAGCAGTGGCTCTCCTCCGGTGATGCGAATCTTGTTCACGCCGAGCCCGGCAAAGACGCCGACAACCCGATGAATCTCCTCGAATGACAACAACAGTCCTCTCTCAAGGAACTCGTAGTCGCGATTGAAGATCTCTTTCGGCATGCAATACCGGCAACGGAAGTTGCAGCGGTCTGTTACGGAAATCCGCAGGTCTTTGAGAGGGCGACTGAACGTATCAGTAACACCAGAACCCGCCGGGTCTGGTGCTGTTCTAGCATCGTGGTTTTCAATCGTCATGGCCGGATCCATTGGGCGTCTTCGCACAGGGTAACCGGTCGGTCAAGTAATCGACCCGTGACGGAGGGAACGGGCTCCGAGTACCCAACCGCCTACGCCGACGACCCAAAGCACCATCAACAGGCGCCAACCCGCCACGGGAACGAAGGAGATCCCGACCAGGATCAGGACGCCGATCATGAAGCTTCCAACCGTCGAGAATCGGGTCCTGGTCACGACCTGGCCCAGCCCGGTAGCCAGCGGTACCCACCCGAGCACGACCATGAACGAGAGCATGGCGAGATAGAGAATGGCAATCGGGCTGGTCGCCAAAAGAGCCACCCCGTATAGATCCGGCGATGCGGCTCCCATGCCTGCGATGACCGCTCCAACAAACACCACGGGAAGAATGAGGACCGCCACGCCGGCCAATGCCCCCCTTAACCACGTACGGCTCCCCCCGGCGGCCGCCTCCGTTAGTCGGGGAGCCAGCCAGAACATGGACAATCCACCGAGCAAGACGAGGAGGCCGGCGACGACCTCGCCGGCCAGAAGCAGCGCTCTGACGCGTAACGGAACCGGAGTCTTCCCGAGCTGGATGGCGGCGCTAGCCAGATCGGCGGTCGCGCTGATCTCCGCGTCTCCCCGGTACCGGACATCGCCGGCCACGGTGGCGGTCGGCGAAACTTCCAGTCGACCCGCGTTGACTTCAAGATCTCCGCCGACATCGCCCTCGATGGTGATGACTCCGATGGCCGTGACCTTCACATTTCTCTCGACCGACCCGAGAATTCGAGCTTGCTGGACGACTGTCAGCAGGTCGCCGCCGATGGCCCCCTGGACGGTCGCCCGCCGACCGGCTACCACCACGTCCTCACCAACCGTCCCAACAATGGATACTCGATCGGCGATCACTCTGACCGACCCCAACACCTCGCCAGACACTTCGACAAACGGGGCAATAGCGATTAGGTCGCCTTCGATTGTCCCCGAAACAACCACCCGCTGCGAGGCGGCAGCTGTCACGTCGCCTTCGACGACCCCACGCACGTCGACAACATTCCCGGCTGCATACAGATCATCAGGAACGGTTTCGTCACTACCAACGACGACGAAGTCGGCTGCCGTGCCGATACCCGCCAGAGGCAATACCGGACCCACCATGGCAATTGTCAGAATCAGGACTTTAGGAAACCACATTCCTGATTAGGTCTAGCAGTGGTGAGGGATAAAGGCCGAACAGGACGGTCACCACCACGGCCACCGCAATCGCAACCCGGCCCGCCACCGCCGGCTCAGGAGCTACATCCGAGGTCTCCTCGTCGGGATCGCGCATATACATATCAACGATGACCCTGAGGTAGAAGAAGAACGCTGCCACCGAGGCGACCAGCGCCACCACCACCAACCACTCGAGACCTTTTTCCCACGCCGCCCGGAACACACCGAGCTTACCAATGAATCCAGACGTTATCGGCATACCGGACATGCCCAACATGGTCGTTGCCAAACCGGCGGCCAGAAACGGCGAACGACTGGCCAGGCCCTTGTACGCGGAAAACGGCGAACCGGATGACGTTGGTCCGGACACGATGGCGGCGATCCCGAATGCTGTCACCAGTTGAACGGTGTAGACGGCCAGGTAGAACAAGATCGCTTCGTTCGCCGACCGACCGGCGGCGACACCTACGAGGATGAAACCGGCATGAGCGATTCCGGAGTAGGCCAGCATTCTCCGAAAATCGGTCTGGCTCAGGGCCAACAGGGTTCCGAGAATGATCGACAGCGCCGCGATGGCTGCCAGCGCCGGGCGCCAATCGGCGGCGAATCGAATATAGGTGATACCCACGATCCGCACCAGCGCGACGAATCCGCCAACCTTGGCGGCGGCCGCCATGAACCCGACCACGCCGGCGGCGGATCCCTGGTACACGTCAGGCGCCCAGGCATGAAACGGGGCGGCAGTTACCTTGAAGAGAACACCGACTACCAGCATCGCCATCGAGACATAGAGCACGCCTGGACTCACGATCACCCGACCGCTGAATGAGCGCAATGCGTCAATGCTGACCGAACCGGACCCGGCATACAGCAGAGCTACGCCATAGATGAAGACCGCCGACGCGAACGATCCCAACAGAAAGTATTTCATCGCAGCTTCGTCGGCCAACCGGGATTTGCGGGCCACGGCCGCCAGGACGTACAGGCTGATCGAGCCAACTTCGAGCCCGATAAACGCCATGACGAGGTTGGCTGCGGCGGCAAGCAACATGAACCCGGCCGTAGCCAAAAACATGAGCACGAGTGCTTCGGCGGATCGCTGACCGATTTCGTCGAGCATCGGCCAGGCCAGCGCGACTGCCAACGTGAGTATCACCATCAAGATAAGGCGTGCGATGACCGCCGTGCCGTCGGTGATCACCATATCGTTGAAGGCCAGAGCTCCGAACGACCCGGCATCGACGATGTCCTGCAAGCGCGACAGCTGCAAACCCCAGGCCGCCCAGGTGGCGACGAGTCCGGCGCCGACCAGCACTGCCATCGATCTGAGGGGCGGCTTCTTCCAAACCCCGAAAACCAGAATGAGGCCGGAGAGGATGACCAGCACCAGTTCGGGAGCGATGGCTGACCAGATCAGATCACTCACTGGGTTCTCCTATGACGAAAGTCGGTTCAACGTAGTCGGTGGTCGCTTCGATTCGGTCGATGATTCCGGCCGTCGACGGTTCGATGCGGTTGAGCAAAACCTTCGGATACAGCCCAAGCACCAGGGTGAGGGCGATAATCGGGACGAAGATGAGGGTCTCGCGAAGATTCAGGTCCGGAACGTCCTGGTTTTCCGGTTTGTCGGCCACCCCGGTGAAGACCCGTTCATAGGCCCACAGGAGATACACCGCGGCTAGAACCACTCCGGCAGTCGCGACGACCGCGAATCCTGGCAGGGTGGCATACGAACCGATCAGAACCAGGAACTCTCCGACAAATCCGTTCAGGCCCGGCAGCCCAATTGAGGCAAACGTAGAAAACAAGAACACGCCGGCGAATATCGGCATCGTCTTTTGCAGCCCGCCGAAATCGGCGATGAGCTTGGTATGGCGACGTTCGTAGAGCATCCCGACGAGGAGGAACAGCGCACCGGTCGTCAACCCGTGATTGACCATCTGGATCACACCGCCGTCAAGCCCGTTCTGGGTAAGGGCCACGATACCGAGCATGATGAATCCAAGGTGGCTCACCGACGAGTAGGCCACCAGTTTCTTCAGATCGGTCTGCACGATGGCCACGGCCGCTCCGTACACGATTCCGATAACCGCCAGCGTGGCGACGACCGGGGCGAACCGGACGGCCGCATCGGGGAACAACGGAAGGTTGAACCTCAAGAACCCGTAGGTTCCCAGCTTCAGCATGACTCCGGCGAGCAGGACCGAACCAGCGGTCGGCGCCTGGACGTGGGCGTCGGGCAACCAGGTGTGAAATGGAAACATGGGGACCTTGATGGCGAAGGCAATCCCGAATACTGCGAAGAGCCACGCCTGGGTGGCAGGCGGGATTTCCAAGCCGAGCAAGACGGTGTAATCGAACGACGAGACGCCGGTCTTGTTCTGTTGCATGACGCTCAGGGCAATGATTCCGACGAGCATTAGGGCCGAACCAAACGCCGTATAGAGAAAGAACTTGATAGCCGCGTAGATGCGATTCTCTGAGCCCCAGATCCCGATTATGAAATACATCGGAATCAGGATCGCTTCGAAGAAGACAAAGAAGACGATCAAGTCAAGCGCCGAGAAGACTCCGATCAGTCCGGCTTCGAGCATCAAGACCATGACCAGAAACAGCTGAGCGTTCTTGGCGATCGATGTCGAAGCCGCAATCGAAATCGGAATAAGGATCGTCGTCAGGAGGATAAGTGGCAGAGCAACGCCATCGATTCCAAGGTGCCAGGAAACACCCCACCGCTCAATGAGGGGGGCTTGTTCAACGAACTGAAAACCGGCTACCGACTCGAACCGAGCGAAGAGAACCCCGCCAAGGCCAACCGGCAAAAGCGAGAGGACCAATGCCACCGGAAGGTGGAGTTCGGTGCGCTCTTTCGGCAGCAACATCACGACTGCGGCGGCGATGACCGGAACAAGAATGAGCAGGCTGAGCATCGGGAAGTCCATCAGACGCCACCCCTGGTCAGGAAGAAAATGACGAGGCCGATGACTCCTGCCACGAAGCCGGCCCCATAGCTACGCACATACCCGGTTTGAAGCGGTTTGAGCGCCATACCTATCCGCTTGACCGCCCCGGCAACGCTGTTGACCGTCCCATCCACGAAGCTTGAGTCGAACGTGGCCATGCCTTGGGCGAGTTTCTTGCCGGGGAGGACGATGGTTTTCCCGTAGAACTTGTCAACCCAGAACGCATTTTCACTGGCGGCCATCGGCCGTCTGGTGGCATTGGCGAACCACTCACGGAAGCGTTCAGAGGATCGGGCGTACACGTAGAGGGCCGTTCCGATGCCGGTAAGGGCGACGGCGAGCGAAACCAGGGCCAACCCCAGGGCCAGCCCGTCCATGCCGAGAAGCCGGGGCAATTCCGATTCGAGGTGGGCTGGATGCAAGGCTTCGAACACCGGGTCCAGATAGTGCTCGAGCGTCAGCAGTTGCGGGGCGTTAATGAATCCGGCCCCTGCCGACAGGACTGCCAGGACCATCAGTGGAACCGTCATCCACAACGACGACTCGTGAGGCTTAAGCCCTTCCACCCAGCGGGGGGTACCCCAAAACACCATGATGTATTGGCGGGTCATATAGAAGGCAGTCAGGAATGCTGTGAAGAGCCCCACACCCCACAGGACGAAGTAGTAACCGCCATTGGCAAAAACGGCCGCCAGGATCTCATCCTTTGAGAAGAACCCGGCGAACGGGAAGATTCCGGCGATGGCCAGAGTTGCCACGAGCATCGTGGCGTGAGTGATCGGCATCGCTTTGCGTAGTCCACCCATCTTGCGCATGTCTTGTTCTTCGTGCATCCCGTGAATGACGGAACCAGCTCCAAGGAAGAGCAACGCCTTGAAAAAGGCGTGGGTCATGAGATGGAATACCCCGGCGACATACCCGGCTGAACCCACGGCCAGGAACATGTACCCGAGCTGGCTGACTGTCGAATAAGCCAGAACCTTCTTGATGTCATTCTGACCGATGGCGATCAAGGCAGCTACCAGGGCAGTGGCAGCTCCGACCGTCGCGACGATCGGCAAGGCGACCGGCGACAGCTCGAAGATGGCGGCGTTACGGGCAATCAGGTAGACGCCCGCCGTAACCATGGTGGCGGCGTGAATGAGCGCCGAAACGGGAGTTGGACCTTCCATGGCGTCCGGCAACCAGACATACAGCGGGATCTGCGCCGATTTACCGGCCGCACCGATCAAGAACAAGATGGCGATGGCGGTGGCCATCGAAGGCGATATGACCTCGCCAGGATGGTTCAGGACCGTCTCGGACATCGACAAAGATCCGAACTGCGAGAAAATCAGCATGAGACCAACAATGAAGGCGAAGTCGCCGATCCGGTTGACCACAAACGCCTTCTTGCCTGCCGCAGCCGCAGATGGACGGGTGAACCAGAAAGAGATCAACAGATAGGAACACAGTCCGACCAGTTCCCACCCGACAAACATCATTGCGAAGTTGCTGGCGAGGACCAGCGTCAGCATCGATGCTGCAAACAGGTTGAGGTAGGTGAAGAACCTGCTGAAGCGAGGATCGCCGTGCATATATCCGACCGAGTAGATGTGGATGAGCATGCCGACCCCGGTAATGATGAGAGTCATCAAGGCCGATAGCTGATCCCACCGGATCTCGAACGCCGCTCCCAGACCGGGCATCCATTCCCACAGCATGAGGGTGCGCGGTTCGGCATCGCCAGTTGCCAATGGCACGAAGGCGATGGCTGCGATGACGAACGCCAGACCGATAGCCCCGGCGGCGGCTATCCCCGGTAGCGGCTCGGGCAGGAACCGTCCAGCAAAATGGAGGGCGATGGCTCCAGCAAGCGGCAGGGCGATAATCAGCCAGAGATTGTCGAGAAGGAGATCCATTTCTGTCTCAGCCCTTCATCTCGGAGAGTTCATCGACCGACGCCGAGTTCCGCTTCTGGAACACCGCCACGATGATCGCCAGGCCAACCACAACTTCTGCGGCCGCAACCACGAGTACGAAGAACACCGAAATCTGCCCGGTGAAGTTACCGATGGCTCGCCCGGCGGCCACGAACGTAAGGTTGACGGCATTGAGCATGAGCTCCACCGACATGAACATGATGAGAGCGTCGCGCCGAGTCAGCAGGCCGGTGGCCCCGATCACAAAGAGAATGAACGCCAAAGCCATGTAGGGGGTGGGGCCGGCCATTATTCGTCCTCGACCGGTGGAGGTCCGACTTTACGCAGCGGCCGGAAGAACGCCAGTGCGATGGCACCGACTGCCGCCACGATAAGGAGGAGCGACACCGCCTCGAACGGAAGAGCCCACCCGGCGGTCCGCTCAGCCGTGTCTGCTCCGAACAACACCCGGCCGACCGCCTGGATCGTGCCGTTCGTCGCGTCGGCGTTGGCGTCCCAGTTGGCGGGACCCGATCCTGGAGCCGTGACCCATTTGAAGTTCTGTCCCACCGTCAACACCACGGTCGTGATAGCGATCGTGAGCCCGAGTCCAATCACGATCCGCCGCTGATTGGGCAATTGCTCGGACGTATCCTCGGTTCGATCGACGCCGATGAGCATGATGACGAACAGGAAGAGAGTCATCACCGCCCCGGTGTAGACGATGATCTGAATCGCCGCAACGAAGTGGGCAAGGTGCATGATGTAAAACACCGAAAGCGAGAACATCGTGGCCATCAGGCCCAATGCCGAATAAATCGGGTTTCGAGCCAGGATGACTGTCAGAGCGCCGGCGATGGCGACGGTTCCAAACACGGCGAACAGGATGATCTCAACCACTATTCCTCCTCATCCGGCTGTACTTCGGGGGATGTTGCATCATCCGGCAGAGTGAAGTCTCGGGCGGCGGCGTCACCTGACTGGCCCACCTCGGGTGGCCGAAGACCGACCCCGGCCGACGGCGTCCATCCGGGGATGCCTTCATATTCGACCCTGCCCTGCGGGGCGGTGGCCCGCATCCATCCGTCGGCTTGGAGAAGTTCAGAGAGGTTGGCCAAGCGGTCGTCCGGGAACATGTGATTGGCCGATCCATCCTCATTGATGAGGAGCTCAGTCTTGGTGTAGATGGCGTCTTCCCGGTTGGTCGTCGACATCTCGAACAAGTGGGTCATCGTGATTGCTTCCGTCGGACAGGCCTCGACACAGAGCGCACAAAAGATGCAGCGGAGCATGTTGATCTCGTAGACGAAACCGAAGCGCTCTCCAGGGCTTACCGGAGCATCGGCCGGGTTTTCCTTGCCACGCACATAAATGCAGCGGGCCGGACACGCACCAGCGCATAGCTCACACCCGATACACTTTTCCATGCCGTCTTCGTACCGATTGAGCACGTGCCGTCCATGAAAACGATCCGGTTTCTCACGGAACTCTTTGGGGTACTCGGTCGTGATCATCCCGTCACCGAAAATGGTGGCGATCATTTGACGCCCGGTAACTCCCATGCCTTTTAAGAGATCTCCAATAATGCCCATCATCAAGTCCAGGGAAGGCCGAATTGTCGGATTGCCAACGCCAAGCTCGAAGCGATCAGCCACAGCAGGGCGCCAGGAATCAGTCGCTTCCAGCCTAGATCCATCAACTGGTCGTACCGAAGACGTGGGAACGACGCCCGAATCCAAATGAATAGGAACAGGAAGACAAAAACCTTCGCCATGAAGTATCCAAACGAGACGACCGTGGCCAGCCAGGGCCCGACGTTCAGCGCGATCGTGTCGAGGAACGGTCCGCCCCAGCCGCCAAAGAAGAGGGTAACCATGAGCGCCGACATGGTGAACATATTGATGTACTCAGCGAGGAAGAACATGGCGAAGCGCATGCCGGAGTACTCGGTGTGGAACCCGGCCACCAACTCTTGCTCGGCCTCGACGAGGTCGAATGGTGCCCGGTTGGTTTCGGCGACGCCGGCCGTGGCGAAAATAACGAACGGGATCACCTGCGGAAGGATGAACCACTTCGGGATATGGGTGATGATCGGGTTGAGAAAACTCAGAAAGCCGTCGGTGGCGCCATAGGTGCCGGCCTGGAAGTCGACGATCGAGGCCATCGACATGACATCACCACCGCGGTTCTGCACGGCGATGAACATGATCAGAGCCACCAGCGAAAGGCCCATCGCCGCCTCGTAGGAAATGGCCTGGGCGGTGGCGCGAACTCCACCGAGCAGCGGATATTTGGAACCGGAAGACCATCCCGCCAGGACTACCGCGTATACGGCGATTGAGGAGATAGCCAGTACGTACAACACAGAGATATTCAGGTCCATCGCCTGGAAGGTGAAGCTCCGAACCTCGCCGCCAAGCGTGATGTCGAATGGTCGGGCAAACGGGACCACCAGGAACATCAAGAACGCCGTGATGACCGAGAGAGCCGGGGCCAGCATGTAGATAAGGAACTCGGACTTGGCCGGGGTGATCTGTTCCTTGAAGAACAGCTTGAGTCCATCGGCCACCGTCTGGAGAACCCCGTGTGGTCCCGCCCGCATCGGGCCAAGACGATTCTGCATATCGGCGACCAGTTTCCGCTCGATCCACACCAGAAGAACTGTCACGACCATGAGCAGGGCGAACACTCCGACCACCCGGACTACAACAAGAAGAACGTCCCACCAGTCCATCAGAGCTTCACCACCGATACGTCAAGGTCAGATCCGAAATGGGGGCCACCTGGCTGATTGAACGGGACGTACACGACGCCGACGGCCACCGAGGCATCAATAACCACCGGAAGGTCGCCCTGGCCTTTGGTCGAAGCGACCCTGACGAGATCGCCGTCGGTCACACCCAGCCGTTGGGCATCGCCAGGGTTCAGGAAGGCCGCGGCGCCGGGGGCGAGCTTGCCGATACTGGGACCTTGCTGACACATGACGCCGTTGTCGTACATGGTGCGAGCCGAATGGAGGACAAATTCGCTCTTGGTAGGTGCACTACTGGCCGAACTGACGACCGGCACGTACTCGAGGGGTGACCGCCCGGCGACAACCGGTACGACGGCCCCATCCGGATGATCCCAGGTGACGAGGTCCCAGGTGACCGCCTCGTAGGCCGGCGCGACGTGGGCAATCTCCTTGGCAATTGCTTCGGCCGAGGCGAGACCCATCGGCTTGCCCATCCGGGTGGAGAGGTCGTCAAGGATCGACCAGTCCTGGCGCGCCTGCCCTGGTCCGGGAACCACCCGGTTGACCTTCTGGACCCGTCCTTCGAGGTTCGTGACGGTTCCTTCTTTTTCGGCAAAACCAAGCGCTGGCAACACCACATCGGCTTGGGATGAGGACTCCGTCAGGAAGAGGTCTATGGCCACCACAAAGTCTGGAGCGGTCAGGTCAAGGCCGTTCGGCATGTCAGCCACGGGATCGGCCCCGAGCAGGATGACACCCTTGATCGACCCTTCATCAATGCCTGTGGCAATGGCCGCTGCGTCGTAACCGGCTTTGGTGGGGAGTCCTCCCCAGGTCGCCTCGAGGTTGGCGCAACCTGGCGAACCGATGGCAGCCCGTCCAGGCAGCAGGCTGGGGGCAAGGCCCATGTCGAGCGCCCCATAGGTGTTGGACCGCCTCACGATTGGGAGAATCGAAGCGTTGGGAAGATCCCGGGCGAAAGCGGCCACCGATTCGGACAGGACCGGTGACTCCGTAAGCCCGGTCCGGCCCACGATCGCCACGACCGGTCCCTCACTTAGGGCTGCCCGCGCCGCGGCATACTCGCCCTGGCCCGCCATCAGTTCGCTGAGGACCCGACCACCATCGCCAGGCTTGTACCCGAACTTATGAGTGGCCCGATCGTCCAGTCCGGTACGCCGGGGATGGACGATGATCAGCTTGGCGCCGAGTTCTTGGGCAGCCCGACGGACTCGCAAGTAGAGGGTTGGGTGTTCTTCTTTGAGATCGGCTGCCCACAAGAGAATGGTTTTGGCATGCTCAAGATCGCCGATCAAGCCCTTGCCTGACAGGGCGGCGAGCAACTGGGGATTGAGCCCGTCATCCATCTGAGAGTCGATATGGCCCGACCCGACGACAGTTCGCATGAACTTGGAGAATGCGTAGGCGTCCTCGTTCGTCCCTCGTGATCCGCCGAGCCCGGCCACTGCCTGCGGGCCGTGGTCCGTAACGATCGCGGTGAGTTTCTCGGCTACCAGGCCAAGGGCTTCGGACCAGCTGGCCTCGGCGAATTCACCGTCTGCTCCTCGTACCAACGGCGTCGTCAGGCGGTCGTCGCTGTTGAGGTATTCGAAACCGAACCGGCACTTATCTGACAGCCATCCATGATTGGTGGCATCGTTGTCCACCCCGAGGTACCGCAGGACTTCGTTCTGAGAGGCGTGGACACTGATCGAGTCGCCCGCGGTACATACGGTACAGGTCGATCCGATAACCCGCAGATCCCATGGGCGGGCTCGGAAACGGTATGGGCTGGCGGTAAGGGCACCTACCGGACATAGCTGAACCGTATTGCCAGAGAAATATGAGGCGAACGGTTCTTCGGTGAACGTGTTGACCTGGGTACCGTTTCCTCGATCCATGAACTCGATGAGCGGGTCACCGGAGATCTCGTCCGAGAACCGCGTACAGCGTGCGCAGAGAATGCAGCGTTCGCGGTCAAGCATGACCAGATCCGAAATCGGAATCGGCTTTTCGTAATGGCGCTTCTCTTCAACGAAACGCGACTCGCCGGGACCGTATGCCATGGTCTGATCCTGGAGCGGGCATTCCCCGCCCCGGTCGCACACCGGACAATCGAGCGGATGGTTGGCAAGCAGGAATTCGAGGACACCCTCTTGGGCCTTCTTGACGGTTTCGGTCTCCGTGTGGACAACCATCTCGTCATGAATGGGCGTGGTGCACGATGGCACCAGCATCATGCCGCGCGGGCCTTCGACCTCGACGAGGCACATACGGCACATGCCAACCGGCGCCATCCGGGGATGCCAGCAGAATCGCGGGATGTAAGTTCCTGTGTTCTCAGCAGCTTTGATGAGGACTGACTTCCCCGGCACATGATGAGCAACCCCGTTGATCGTGATCTTGACGAGTTGGTCACTCATGCGATCCCCCGAATGCTGACCGTCACGCCTTGACCACCGGAGTGCGGAGCGCTGGCGATATGCGCTTCGACTTCATCGCGAAAGTGACGGACCAGCGACATAACCGGGGAGACCGCCGAGGGTCCCAGCGGGCAAATCGTGGTCTGTTTCGGTGGCCAGCCCAGACCAACCGAGATGTTGTCTGCCACATCAAGCAGAAGGTCGATGTCGGCGTCCCGGCCGGCGCCATTGAGCACCCGTTGGAGGATCATGTCGAGCCAGGTGGTGCCTTCCCGGCACGGAGTACATTGCCCGCACGACTCTTCTGCAAAGAACGCCACCAGGCGTTCAGCGGCTCCGACCATGTCGGTTGTGTGATCCATCACGATGATGGCACCTGACCCGAGCATCGAACCATCGGCGGCGCAAGCTTCCTTCGTGACAGGTTTGTCGAGGTGAAGTTCTGGCACGAACCAAGGAG
>JAENVV010000082.1 GCA_016650365.1 Acidimicrobiia bacterium | reverse complement strand
TAGACGTAAAAAACCTGTGCGGGATCGGTCGGTCGCCTCCGACCGGTCTCGCCTAGGAGTCTCTGACTGTGTGCGAAGTCGGGGCCGTTACGGCACCTGGTCAGCCGGTGCGGAAGACCGGTCGGGCCTGGATGCGTAACTGTCCGGCGAGTTCTTCCAGTCGGTCGTTCTCTACGTTGAATAGGCGGGCGTCGACTTCGACGACGGCGTAGCGCAAATGCAAGGCGCCGACCTTCTCGGCCAATTCACGCGCCCTCGCGAAGGTGACTCTCGTGTTCTCGGAGCCATCGGCACAGAACATGGCGTAGCACTGGAGGGTGACAAGGCGGGCGTGCAGGGTGGTGTCCTCTATGTCCCCTTGTAGTGTCTCGTTGATCAGATCACATGCGTCGTCGATGTGGCCGGTGATCAGGGCTACCTCGGTCCGGGCCAAGGCAACGTCAACGCGATACTGGGTGGCGTTGGCTTCCTCGGCGACCGATAGGGCTCGGTCGAGCATGGTGTTGGCCTGTTCGATGCGGGCAAGCCGCGAATGGAGACGCCCGAGGGCGATCCGGGTGACGGCTTCCCCGACCTTGTGACGGGCGCCCCGAAAGGCCGCCAGGGTCTCCTCCAGGAGCGGCTGGCCCTCTGCAAACCTGCCCTGCTCCAGGTACAGCTCGCCGAGGTTGTAGCCGGCCAGTGCTCTGCTCAAGAGGTCCCCGAGTTCCCGGGTGGTTTCGCGATTACGAAGGTGGTATTCCTCGCACGCCTCCCAGTCGCCCTTGTAGAACGCCGTATAACCCAGGTTGTTCAAAGCCTTCGAAATGCCGGCCTTGTCGTCGATCTCCTCATAGATGTGCAGAGCCTGCTTGCCCTGTTCCTCGGCCTCGGGAAGACCGGCATCGGACGAGGCCAGTGCCATGATGTGATAGGCCCGGGCTCGCTGAGGCGGATAGCCCTCGGGACCGGCCTGCTCGATTACTTTGCGGCACCAGCGGGCAGCTTCTTCTGGATGCCCGGTGCGAGTCTCCAGCCCGGCAATGGCAAGCATGGCTTCAAGTTGGTCAACGGTCGCCGCCTCGTCAGAGGCCAACACTGCGTCGAGCCGTTCCCGACCGATGCCCGGGTTACCGAGCTGGATGTCGACGAGGCCCCGCTTGCGGGCCAAACGATTCCGGGTCGCCCCGTCGCTGACCAGGTCCTCGGCTTTGGTGTAGGCGGACTCGGCTTCAGGAAACATCCCGGCGCTGTCATGGGCGTCACCGAGATGCTCGTAAATGTCGGGTAGTTCCGCTGGCGGGGTCGACATGGACTCGGCCGCCTCGATGGCACGCCGCCAGAGTTCGCTTGCCTTGACCAACTCGAAACTGTGTTCGGCTCGCACGGCGGCCTGCCGGGAGTAGTTGGCGGAGCGTTCCCAGTCGTGGGCGAGGTGGTAGTGGTAGGAGAGGTCACCCACGAAGCGTTCCGGACGTCGCCGGGCCCGCTTCTCGATCGCATTGCCGACCAATTCGTGAATCTCCTGACGGCGGCGCTGGGGCAGCATGCTGTACGCAACGTCTCTGACGAGCGGATCTTTGAACTTGAGTTTCCCGATGACGGTGCTGTCGATAAACCCGGCCAACCGGTTCCAGGACTCCGAATCTTCGATGGCCGAAGCAATTTCGGGTAGGAGGGAGGCGAGAATGTCGATACGCGCTTCGTTGCCGAGGACGGCTGCGTACATGAGGAGTTGTTTGTCGCGAGGGTCGAGTCGATCGAGCTTGGCCAAAGCGGCGGCTTCCACCGATTCGGGGACGGTGCCACCCTCAACCGCGCTGAGCGTCAACTCGCTCAACATGTGCGGGTTGCCCTTGCCACGTTCAACGATGAGGGCGATCGACGAGGCGGGCAGTACCCGGTCGTCGAGAACCCACCGGACAAATCCCTGGGCTGTGGCGTCATCAAACGGAGCGATCTGGACAACGGTTACGGTCGCTCCCCATTCAGGATCGGATTGGGAGGTGAGGATGAGCGACCATGGGCGATGTTCGACTTGCATGACTACTTCATGTAAAAAGGCTTGCGATGCTTGATCGGCTAGGTCGAGGTCTTCGACCAGGATCACCGTTGGCTCGTTCCCTCCCGCTGCGCATAGGAGCTCAGCCGTGATCCTGGCCATCCGGGCCGCCACAAACTCGACACCGAGCGTGTTCGTGGTTTCGGTTCCCGGCAGCTCGATTGACCAGTTGCGAGCCAACAAGGGCAGCCACTCTGTCAGCTTGGGCCGGTGTTGCTTGACGGCTGCCGTGAGCTGTTCGACGGTTGAGGCACCTTGTTCGATCCCGGCCAAAGCGGCCATCAGGCCCTTAGCCGCCGCGTGGGTCTGACCGCTGCCCAGGGCTACGGTGATTTTGCGAACTTCCGGATGAATTTGTTCGAGAGCGACCTTGGCGAGGTGGCCTTTACCGATGCCGTCGGCCGCTACCAGAGCAAGCACGGTTCCCGAACCCGCTATGCCTTTCTCGACGAGCCGGGCAACGTGGCGCAGTTCGGTGTCGCGACCGAAAAGAGGGATGGTGGCTACTGCCGTGTCGGTGATCTCGGAGGACAGGATTTCAAAGGGTGACACGTCTTTGGATTTGCCCTTGAGGGAAATCGGCGCCAACCGGTTCGTTTCGAAAGCGCCCCGGCTCCGTTCTAGTGCCGCTTCGGTAATCAATACCTGGCCGGCGTGAGCAGCCGACGCGAGGCGGGCAGCGAGGTTCACGGTGTCACCCATGACGGTGAAGACCCGACGGGAAGGGGCACCCAGGTCGCCGGAGAAGACGTAGCCCCTGGCGCACCCGCCGGATACCTTGAGGTGGTGGGGGCGAGCGACGATTGCGTGTAATGCCAAAGCCATTTCCTCTTCGCCGCTGGACCGGCGAGGAACCCCGGCGGCCAGAATGAACTTTCCGCCGTCTTTGTCGATGTCGTTCGACACATATGCCACATCGAATTCCTGACAGGCGTTGGTAACGGCCTTGAACAACGACTCAAGCGATACCGCCCGATCTGATTCGTCGAGCGCGGCCAGACCGGAGAACTTGACGAACCCGATCGAGGCCGGTCGGTGCTCGCCTTGTTGGAGTGTCAACGTGAGCAGATTACGGAAGTCCGGTGAGATGAAGTCCGAGAAGGATGCGTCTTCGGTAAACGTCAGATCCTCCGGTTCGTCCAGCAGGGGAGCGCTATCCGGGTCGGCTTTCAATTGCCAGAAGCCAGAGGGATCTTTGGTGGCGACGTTTGAGATCTCCTCGGCCAGAACCGGCGACACGAAAATCTGGCCTGCCGTCGCCCCGGATTCGGCACCGATGACCTCGTCGACGGTTGGTCCCGAGAGGATCATCTCGCGATGCTCACGTCCGATCACGTTGACGTTGATGTCGCCGCTGGCTATTCCGATCGAAATGTTCAAGTCGATATCCCCAGCGTCGATATCCCCGATCGCATCGCGCATGTCGATGGCTGCCCGGCAGGCCCTGCCTGAATGGTGCTCTTCGGTGAATAACGCGACGAGGGCGTCGCCCCCGAATCTGAGCAGGTCGCCATGTTCGAGAAAGACAATCTCGACGAGTTCGGCGAAAGCCTCGTTCATGACCGACGTTACCTTTTCGGACCCGCCGCGGCCCATCTCGATCGCCAGGCGGTCCGACAGGGCAGTGAACCCGGAAACGTCAGCGAAGATCAAAGTTCCGTGGACCGATCCCGACGAAGCGGTCGGTCGTTCGCGCAGCCAGTCAAAGACCAGTCGCGGTAGGTACAGCGCGTGTTGTGGTGCCGCCATGGGGATGCGTGCTCCGTGTTCTTCCCAGAGATTCCGAGGCTACTCGGAATCTCTGGCGACCGTACAGCAGTTTCCGACCCGTTCGACGATTGCCTGTACGATGTTCACCGATTCTTGGGAGCGAGTATCGACTGGGAGATCCGGGTTAACAGAAAGGGGCCGCTCGGATGAGCGGCCCCTTTCGCAAATAAGGTTCTTAAGCGGTAGTCGCTAGACGACCCGAACGTTTTGGGCTTCATCGCCCTTACGTCCGGCGCCAATCTCGAATTCGACCGTTTGGCCTTCTTCGAGCGACCGGTAGCCGGCGCCTTCGATATTGGAGTAGTGGACAAAGACGTCTTCGCCGTCTGCTCGCGAGATGAAGCCGAAGCCCTTCTCAGCGTTGAAAAATTTCACAGTTCCCTGTGCCATTGCGATTTCACTTCCTAAAAGAGCAGCCAATCTTCGGCCGCTATTAGGAACAGTCTACGGCTAGATCCCAATTGTCCAAAACGAGTCTTAGTTCTCTAGTGTCGAAAGAGCCAGAATCAGGCGTCGTTTGGCCTCAGAAGCGACCTCGGCGAGGGCGGCATTGTCGGTCACTCCCGACATGAGTTCCGGTTCCATGGCGGCCACGATCGTGCTGCCACCCGATTCGTACACCGCAACGTTGCAAGGCAAGAGCAGGCCGATTCCTTCTTCGATCTCAAGAGCCTGGTTGGCGAGTACCGGATTGCAGGCCCCGAGGATTCGGTAGGGCGCCCGGATGACATCGATCTTCTTCTTGAGGGTTTCGGCGACGTCGATTTCCGTCAAGATGCCGAACCCTTGCTCGGCGAGCGCCGAGCGAATGGCGGCCTCGGCAGCTTCCATCGACAGGTCGGTACGAACGGTCATGCCATATGAGTGGGTTTCCATGAACTACCTTCTGGTTGGTGAGATCAGTATATGCGTTCTTTCGCATGTGATGAATTTTGCAGGCTTTACAAACTTCTGATTTCTGGTTCACGGGCCTCAGACCTCCGTTCTCGATAGTTGGGGAGAGAAAGGAGTTCTGATGCGAATATCAATCGCCATCGTCATGGTCATGCTGCTGTCGGCCTGTAACGCCGGATCAGGTCGGTATCTCGCTGACCGGGGCGACTCATCGACGTCGACCACTTCGTCTTCCCAGCTGGTGTTGCCAGTCGCTGCGGATGCGGATCAAGGTCCCGAAGGTACGGAGACCGGCGATCAGGGTCCTGACCCTGCTGCAGGTAGTTCAGGCATCGGTTCGACCGTCCCGGGTACCAGCGGAAACGCCCCGGCGGTGACGACCACGACGACGGTGGTTGCCGTGACCGTCGACCCACAAGAGGTTGAGAGTGCTCTCGCCGAATTTGACGAACTGTTGGGTTCGTTGGTGTCAGCCATCTCGTCCATGGATCAAGCTTTCGAACAAGGAGAATGACATGAAACGATTCACAACTGCCCTACTGGTGGCACTCATGATGGCCATGCCGAGTGTGGCCATGGCTCAGACCGATACGCCAACCGACGAACGAAACCGCGAGACCGTTGCCGATCAATCCACGGATCAACCGACCGACCAGCGGACCGACCGGGCCCGCGACCTGGAGAAGGCCAAAGCAGCTGTCCTGCGCTCGATCGACGTGCGTATCGCGGCGCTCGATGCGGCCCTGGTTCGGGTTGAAGGAGCCGCCCATCTGACGGCCGCCCACCAGGCAACCCTGACCGCTGATTATCGGTTTCATCGAGACGAGCTTGCCAGCTTGCGTGGTGAGGTCGAGGCTGCCGAAACATTGCTCGAACTGGCTCCGCTGGGTAAAGCCGTGGTCGAAGAACACTGGATCTTTGCTCTCCAGATCCCCAAGGGGCGCTTGACCAACGCCGCAGACGTGGTCGCTGGCGTCACCGTCAAAGCCGGACGGGTCAGCGACGAGCTCACCCAGGTATTGGCAAGACTTGAATCCAATGGGATCAATGTCGAAAAGGGATGGGAACTTCTCGAAGACTTCAACGCCGAAGTGGCCGACGCCCAACAGTTGGCCGCCCCGATTCCTGACATCGTGCTGGCGATTCAGGTGACCCAGATGCCAGGTGCCAAGAGCACGTTGGATTCGGCTCGAGCTGATCTGCGACACGCCCATGGGTCGCTAACAGAAGCCCGATCGATCGCCAGAGAACTGGTCCAATTCATTCGCTCGGTGGTCGACTTCTAGACCGGCCCCACTTTCCACGCTGACGTCCGGTACGCCCTTTTCGGGCGTCGGCGTGGTTAAGGACCAGTGCCCGAGGGTGATCGGGCCTGCTGCGTAGTATGTCGCTCATTTGCGGTTCGAACTGGGGCGCATGGCCGGGGCGTGTGGTGTGGATCACCCTCACAGGTGCACGCCAACCAGATCGAAATCATCAATGGGATGATGGCCAGTAGGACCGCTCATGAGGTCTTTATCAACCGTTAGCGAGGCGCTCCTCCAGGATGGTTACCCGCCGGATGAGCGCCGCCAGAGTGTCCGAGGGCACGTCCATACCGGTCGTGAGCATGCGCCAACCTCGTCGGAGCTCAAGGGCCATGTTGCCGAGTCTCGTCAAGACGAAGACGAGCAGGAACAAACCGACGATCCAGGCAATGGCCTTGGCCCACCCGACGACGGTGTCACGTACCGAGCCTACGAACCCGGTGGTCTCATCGGCGATGCCGCGCACTTCGCCCGGCACCCGGCCGACCGCGGTCAAGCCTTCCAGGTTGGTGCCGAGGGACTGGCCGGCAGCTTCGATGCCGTCGGTCAATCGTTTCACCTCGACTGAACCGGGCAGGGTCACGTCGATGTCGGGAATGTCATACCCGAGGACCGTTGGCAATGGGACCTGGAGGTTGCCGATGTCACGGATGGCGACCACCTGGCGGCTGACCGCATCGCGAACCCCGACCGCGTAACCCCCCAGGGTCGTCAGCGCGTCGGTGGCTCCCGAGACGCTATCGCGGATATTGTCAACCCGCGCATCAACCTCGACGCGGTAGGACTCCGTGGCTGCCTCGACGGCGTTGATGGCCTGGTGGGTGGCGAACCAGATGGCCAGAAATGCCAATAGCGGGGCAAGCACCCGGATCATGATGAGAAGGCCGCGCACTCGTACCCACATGGTTGTCCTTTCGTCGACCCATCGACGGTACCCGATTCGAATCGCAATGGGGCGTTTCCCGTCAGGAGTCCGGTTTCGACAGGTACATATACTGGTCGGAACGGTAGGGTTGGAAGAAGCCAGAAGGGGGCCCTGTAGTGAAACTGATCCGGATTACCGCACTCATGCTCGTACTCGCCGCCTGCGGGGGTGGCACAGATGTAGTGGACGATCCAGCGACCACCATAACGTCGGTTGTCACCGAGGTCACGGTGGCTGAAACCACCACCACCATGGCCGAGACACCGACGACCGTGGCTTCCCCGACTACCACGGTTGCCGATGGTGCGCCTGCATCATCCTCTGACCTGGCCGCCTTCCGCGAAGCGGCTGTCCAGTCCGCCGCGGCGACCTCAGGACGATTTGAGGCGAGTTTGATGCTGGCGGCCACCCCAGAATTGCCCCAAGCGTTCACGATTTACATGGAAGGATCGTTCAATCCCGAACGCCTTGAGATGAGGATGGACATGAGCGAGGCCTTTGAAGGCGCGGCCGCCACCGAAGGCATCGACCTCTCCGCCTTTGGAGATCTGTCCGATGTTCGGTTCATTTTCGACGGGGATACTGCCTACATGAAGTTCCCGATCTTTGCGATCATGGGTGTCACCACCGACTGGGTTCAGCTGCCAAGCGACGATGCGATCAATACGGC
>JAENVV010000081.1 GCA_016650365.1 Acidimicrobiia bacterium | reverse complement strand
CCTACGGGTGATCGGTGCGAAATATGGGGCGCCCGGTCCGCCTCCCAAACCTGCCCTCTCGCCTTTCAAGGCCTATGACCCGATTCTTCTTCTGGTCGTAAAAGCGGTTGTCATCGCCTACATGTGGATCGTGCACGGCGGCCCGGCACGGATTCCCGACCAGGAATGGCTCATCGCGATCGGCCGATTGTCCGGTTTGTATGCTGCCCTGGTTTCGCTGGTGGGTCTTGTGCTTATTTCGAGGACGCCGTGGCCAGAGCGACGCTATGGAATGGACAGGATGACCCACTTTCATCGGTACGTCGGGTTCACGGCTGCGGTTTTGATGGCTTCGCACGTTGTCGATCACGATCGGATATGCCAGGGACTCAAGCATTTCGATCTGGGCCCAGATAGTCGACTCCGCCCTTAACAGCGAGATCTCCAGGCTTGGTGATGGGCGACTGGACGTTGCCGGTGCATCGAACGACGTCCGACGGCTGTTGGCCCGCTGCGAGGAATTGGAATCGGCAACCGACCACCGATTCTCGACGGTCGTTCAGATCGGAGTCTTGCCGTCCTCGGTTCCGTCTTCTCGATCGACGGTTCTCACCATTTCGGCCAGGGCACTGGCATCGACGATACCGGTGTCGACGAGGAGGCGCTGTAGCGCCTTGACACCGAGTGCCAGTTCTCCAATCGCTTCTGCCAGGCGTTCGCCGTCAACCGAACCGCTCGTCGAGCGGATGGCAGCAGCTTCTTGACGGGCGGCCGCCAGTTCATCAATAACTTCCCACCGCTAGCTGGTTTGCTTCTGGCGAACCTGGTTGATCTGATCGTGCTGGTAAATGTCGAACATCCAGTTCAAAAGTCCCATGTTTCTGTCCTCCTGGTCCGCAGACTCCTCCCGGAGCAATTGGTTCCGGCTCCGACTCCGACCCGATCCGTCTTGGGCCTGTCGGGGTGTGAGGCGGGGAGCGGTCGTCCCTTTCACGAAACCCTGGACCACGGCGGGGCTGCTGTCAAGAAACCGACCTCGTTGACCTCACAAACGAGTGTGCACCACGTCGAATTATGCGGACTGTAAGCACACTCGATTTGGGGGACCGGTTCCCACCCGGACGAGTGTGCATCCACGTTGGGCTATGCGAATCGTATGCACACTCGTCCAAGGTAGGTGTCCCACACGAGGAGCGGATGGGAATCAGCGATCCATGTCCCATTCAACATGACGCGGACCCGTTTCGGGCTCTGTTCCACTCGGACGTCGGATACTCAGGCTCCTCGGGCGTTGTCGTTGCTCCAACGACCGTCACGCCTGGAAGATTCCGATCAGGTGATTGCCGCCCGGTTCATATGGGCCTCCGACTGCCACTCGTCGTCTGTGAGGACTGCGACGAGATGCTGGCTGGCATCCCAGATGTCAACATGGCGCACGTACAGGGGGGCCATTCCGAACCTGGCGATGTCCGGGTTGCGGAAATCACCGACGACCCCGCGGGCAACCAGGGCTTGAACCACTGCGTACGCGTCCGAATGGCGGAAGCTCACGTGACTGCCCCGCCGGTGCGGCTCTCGTGGAGTGACGACATCCACCCAGGGCACCGAATCGGCCAAGAGTTCCATGAACAAGGAGGTCAGTGAAAGAGATTTCGCATGGAGGTCGTCCAAGCTGATGCCATCGAAGACGTCAAGCGCCGCATCGAGAGCGGCCAGGGATAGGACATGCTGGGTCCCAACCCGGGCCCGGTGGATTCCGTCGTGCGGTTCGAAGGCCAGGGACATCTCAAACGGCCGGGCGTGGCCCCACCACCCGGTAATCGGATTTCCGAAGGAAGGTTGCCGGCCGGGAGAGACATATACATACGCGGACGCACCCGGGCCTCCGTTGAGATACTTGTAGCCACACCCGACCGCAAAATCGACAGCACAGTCAGCCAGGTTGACCGGTAGCGCACCTGCCGAATGGGCAAGATCCCAGATTGCAGCGGCTCCGGCGGCGTGTGCACGGGCAGTGATCTCGGCCATGTCGTGACGCTCTCCAGTCCGATAGTTCACCTCGGTCATCGCAACGAATGCGACATCGTCGCCGATGGGCGAGCCGTCGGTGGGGTCCCACATCCTGAGGGTCTTCTCGTGTTGGCGAGCCACCGCGTCGAGCACGTACACGTCGGTCGGAAAGTTGCCTTCATCGGTAAGGATCAGGCTGCGATCCGAGGCTCTCGCCGCAGAAGACGCAACCTTGAAGAGATTCACGGAGGTGCTGTCGCAGGCGATCACCGAGTCGGGTTCGGCTCCTATCAGGCGGCCAATCCGGTCACCGACCCGTTTGGGTAGATCGGCCCAACCGGCCGTATTCCACGACCCGATAAGGCCGTCACCCCACTCATCGACGATTACCTTCTGGAGACGGGCAGGTACGTGTTTGGGCAACGCACCTAACGAATTGCCGTCAAGGTAGATGACTCCCTCGGGAATACTGAATCGTTCCCGTAGGTGCCCAAGAGGATCACGGTCGTCAAGGTGGATGGCATCGGAGCGGCTGATCATGCCCCCAATGTAGAGGCCCGGTAGTCCTTTGTGCCGGTTCGGATCCGAGGTTCGGTAGCCTGGACGCCACCAGAGATCCGATCCGAACCCGGATCAGCCTTGGTCAGCACCCACCACGAGTAGTTCCTCGCATACCTGCTCGGCGGCCCGAGAATCGGGATTCTGGCGATCCAGGCCAGGGAAGATGTCGCCACTCGCCCCGGAAAAGTCGGGATCGGGCAGGTCGTAGTAGCCGTTGTCCCTGACACATTTGGCGAAGTTGACCAGTCGATCGTGAACCGCCGTGCGATCCTCGCCCCCGTGGCCGAGGGGTCGGCTACCGATGAAGTCGTCGCATACGTTATAGGCCGCCATCAACGAACCGTGGTCGCTGATCGTGTTCATAGGTGTCCCGATGGATGCGTTGCCGTTCGCGTCGATCGTGGGATCGCCGATGTCGATGCCCTCGGCGCGCATGCATTCAGAAAAATCAAGTAGCTCCAGTTCCTGGTCGACGATGGCCCCCAGCACCGTGCCGGCCGGATCGAGGGTATCGAGTGTGGCTACTTCCGGGGCTGGTTCCGCGTCTGCTTCGCACGCTATGACGGCTGGACCGAGCACGATCGCCGGTATCAAGAAGCGGTGCCTTATCGTTGTCAATCCGGCCATGGTTCAAGAGTATCCGTGTCTGGTCTCAGGACTGCCGATTCGATCCTCGACGACTGTCACACCGGGTAGCAGTTGAGGCCCAATTGAGCTCAGGTTAAGAAAACGGGCACCATTATGCTCGGCGCAAGCGCCAATCAGAGGGCTATTTATCCGGGTTAAGCGTCTACTCCCGATACCAAGCCGCCGCCTCTCCGAGTTGTTGGGCGACATGGTCGATCTTCGTTCGCCCATCTCGTCGGGCGACCGGCAGCGCGTGATCGGGTCCATGTTCCATGAAGGTGAGCGTGCCCGCGTCTTTGCGTGGAGGTTTGGAACGCTCATGGCGCTGTCGGTTTGTTTGGCCACATTCGGTCTCATTGCCGACTCGGCGGCGGTGATCATCGGCGCCATGGTGGTGGCCCCGCTGATGGGTCCGGTGTTGGGGGTGGCAGCGTCACTTGTGATGGGCTGGCCAAAACGAGGGGCCCGACAAGCAGTCATTGTTGTGTTGGGAGCGCTCGGAGCGATCGCCTTGGCCGTCCTCATTTCAGCAATTCTGCCCGGTGATCTCGACGGTCCCCCCCGAGAATTGTTGGCTAGAACAAAGCCGAACTTGCTTGATCTCGGCGTGGCCATGGCAGCTGGCGCCGTGGGCGCCTATACCCTGGTCCGGCGCGAAGCTGCGGAGGCGATGGCGGGGGCGGCCATCGCAGTTGCCTTGGTTCCCCCACTGGCCACGATTGGCATCGCTCTCGAGTCAGGGCGTCCGGATATGGCATTCGGCGCGACACTGGCGGTCACCGCCAACGTGGTCGGGGTGATCTTCAGCGGAGCTCTTACCTTTCTGTTCGGTGGTTTTGTGCCCGGTGTCACCCTGAAACTTGGGGTGGTACATGTATTGCGCGGGCTCCGTTGGGTGGTAGTGGCCGCTTTGCTTATGGTGTTTCCGCTCCAATGGGATGGTCCAGGGATTCTCTCACCACCCCCAGAAAGCGGCGACGTCGATAGGGTGGTGGAGGATTGGGCCGCGCTCGCACCCTTGCCGGTGGAGGTCATCAATGTGGTGGTAGAGGTGACTGACGGGAAAGCCAATGTGGGAGTGGTCGTTGCCAGCTCGGCAGAGCTTCCGAGCCTGGAACTCCTCGCAGACGAGCTTTCTGCCGAGCTTGATCGAGATGTGCGGGTGCAGCTTCAGCGAGTGTTGTCGGCGAACAGCGAAGCAACCGGAGTTGGTGGCTAGACAAGGCCCGCAATCGTGGCGGGCTTTTGACTCGGTTGAGACGACGCCTAATCCGGGATCAGCGTCGGTTCCGTACTACTGGAGAGTTTCCCCGCCAGGGAAGCACGAATCTGCCCCAGCCCTTCGGGGCCGGTTTTGTTTTCACGCCGCGGGCCACCGTCGTGGCTTCTCAGTAGCTGGCGAGTTCTTTTGCGGCAGCCACGATTCCACCAGTGTTCGGCAGCACCATGTCTTCTAGTGGTTCGGCGTACGGGAAGGTTGGCACCTCCGGAGCTGTGTAGCGCCGGATCGGTCCGTCGAGATGTTCGAACCCCTTGTCGGCGATCTGAGCTGCCAATTCCGCTCCGTATCCCATGAACCCGGTGTCTTCGTGCACGATGAGTGCCCGGCCCGTCTTCGCAATCGACGCTTCGATGGTCGGCCAGTCGAGTGGGCGCAGGCTGCGAAGGTCGATGACCTCTGCGGAGATCCCGTCCGCGAGGAGTTGTTCGGCCGCTTCTACAGCGAAGAAGGCCATGGCTCCGTAGGTCAGAATCGTTAGGTCAGTGCCGAGGGTCCGGAGTGCCGCCTTGCCCAGCGGGACCCGATGATCCCCCTCTGGGTACGGCCCCAAGGCCAGACGGTACAGTCGCTTCGGCTCCAGGAACAACACCGGGTCAGGGTCGTCTACGGCTGACATCAACAGGCCCTTCACGTCAGCCGGGGTTGACGGAACGACAACCTTGAGGCCTGGTACGTGGGTGTAGAACGCTTCGATCGATTGGCTGTGATAGAGCGCCCCGTGAATCCCGCCGCCAAACGGTGTGCGGATCACCATAGGTAGTGCCCACTGGCCGTTCGAGCGGTAGTGGACTTTGGAAACCTCCGACACGATCTGGTCGAACGCCGGGTGGATGTAGTCAGCGAACTGAATCTCGGGAATGGGGCGTTTCCCGGCGGCGGCCATCCCGACCGCCACACCGATGATGACGGATTCGGCCAGCGGACTGTTGAAGCAGCGCTCCTCGCCATATTTCTCCGTGATACCAATGGTCGCCTTGAATACTCCTCCTTTGAGGTTGGCCACATCCTCTCCGAACACGAGCGTGTTGTCGTGGACGGCCATCACATCGTGCAACGCACGGTTGACGGCTGTGATGAGGTTTACTGTCTCGCCGATCGGCGACTCTTCGATGGTCGTGACAGCCTCGGAGGGCACGATGGGATTGGCATACACATGGCTGTAAGGATCGGCGGGATCAGGTGATTCGGCAGCTTCGATAACCGCTGCGGCGATCGTCGCCTGGATGTCCTCTTCGATTTCGGCTTCAAGGACCTCAGGAAGCAATCGGCTTTCGATGAGATACTGTTTCAGGGTCTCCAACGGGTCTTTGCGCCTCCACACCTCGACTTCCTGGCGACTGCGATACAGGCGGTCGTCGTCATCGGAGGTATGTGCGGAATATCGGTAGGTATGTGCTTCGATGAGGGTGGTTCCCCCGCCCGAGCGCGCGAGACGTGCGGCTTCTTGAACCGCTCGATACACCTCGAGTGGGTCGTTTCCGTTGACATGAACACCGGTGATTCCATACCCGGCTGCCCGGCCCGCGATGCTCCCACCCACTTCCTCGGTGGATGGCACCGAGATGGCGTACTCGTTGTTTTCAATGATGACGACCATGGGGAGGGTCTGCACTCTGGCATAGTTCATCGCTTCGGCCCAGTCGCCCTCTGACGTCGAGCCTTCCCCTCCATAAACCACCACGATTCCTGGTCGCTCGTCGAGCTTCAGCGCATGGGCGATCCCGGCTGCGTGCGGGTATTGAGTGGCGATGGTCGAGGATTGTGTGAAGACACGTTTACTGACATCTGACCAGTGGTTTGGAAGTTGGCGTCCGGCAGACGTGACGTCGGCTTGTTTCGAAAAAACGGCGAGGAACATGTCGAGAGGTGTGAAACCCCAAGCGATCGCCACGCCCATGTCGCGGTAATAGGGGAGCAGCCAGTCGATCTCTTTGTCAAGCGCATGGGCCGACGCCACTTGAATGGCTTCGTGGCCGGCCGATGACACGACAAACGGGGCTCGTCCCTGACGATTGAGTGCGAACATCCGCTCGTCAATCCGTCTGGTCATCACGATGTCGCGGTAGATCGCCAGGATCTTGTCGTCGTCCATCCCGAGGTCGCGGTGATGCTCGGTCATCGTCGGGTAGCGCAGCGCAGCTTCCAAGGTCATCGTTCGACCTTGCTGCGACGTGGTGGGCAGTTGTGGTTTAACCGCCCGGAAATATCGCCCATGGTTGAGGCTCTTTCCCCTGTCGTCGTGGATTCAGACTAGGCAAGGAAATGGCGCCGTGGCGTCGTCCTGCCCGGGTATTGCGCACAAGCCGGCTGGAACCGATAGCATCGGGCCATGGTCAAGTCTGCTTACTTGCGAGTCTATGAGCCGGTGGACTCGGTCACGGTCGCAGTTGATCGGCTCCCGGTCGCCGACGAAGTTTCCGATGCCATCCACTGGAGTGAGTACGGACTCGTCGATGAGCCCCTTCGTGAGGACGCCTTGGAAGCCGATTGGAAAGGCCATCGATACCTCTGCCCGCGTCGACCCAAACTCCGTCTGCTCGAAGGGGTTCTGGCGTTCCACAATGCGTTCGTCGGCGGGGAAGTTCTGGTTCCCGAGACCATTGCGGCGACCGCGGCGGCCGAACTTCAACAATTGCGTGACCGCGAGCCAGAACAGAGGTCACACATTCTCACTTCACCGTGGCATGTCCCACTTCGCTGGTTCGTGGCGTTCACCCCCGAGGATCGTGAAATCGTGCAGCTCGAGGGGGCTGTTTCGATCCGCTACCGGACCGATCGGCGGAGCGCCACAAACCGGTTGTCCCAAGCGTTGGGCATACTCGAAGACATCGGAATGGATGATGGGGTGGTCGACAACGTTCGAGACTTCTCGGATTGGATCGAGAAGTTCTCGGAATCGGCTCTGGTTGAACTCGATTACGGGTCGGTGGCCGAACTGTTCGACGATGCCCAACTGGTATTCGACGAGAGTGCTGCTGAAATCTGGGAATCCATTGTCGCGCTCGGCGCCAAGGATTGGGAGCGTTCGGCACGAATGTACAACGAGGTTTCGGGTCGATGGAGCCACGCGGCTGCCGTTACCCACCTCAACTGACCCACACCGGGATCCACGATCGAATAGGCTCAGTACGCAGTGCCGTCTTTGAAGGAGGATTGAATTGTTGGGCAATCTCGTTTCCATGGTGGTTTGGGGTTTGATCGCTGGTGTTGTTGCCAGGGCGATCGTTCCTGGGAAAGACCAAATGAGCTGGTGGCAAACCACCCTGCTTGGGATCGCCGGTTCGTTTGTCGGCGGAACGTTGGGTGTTCTGTTTTCTGGACGGACGTTCTCGAACTTCGAGATGTCTGGCGTCATTGGCTCCATCATTGGAGCCGTGATTGCCTTGATTGCGCTTCGCATGTACAGGAAGAACAACAGCTGAGCGCCCGCTCGCTAGGTTTATGCCATGCGTGCATGGCTTCTCAATGACACAAACGGACCCGGTTCGTACCGGCTCGAATCAATAGATACCCCTGAACCCGGACCAGGTGAGGTCCGGGTTCAGTTGCGGGCTTCGGCTCTGAACCATCTCGATTTGTGGGTCTCTCGAGGGATGCCGGCGCCGCATCACTTTCCCCACATCGCCGGAGGGGATGGGGCCGGGGTGATTTCGGCGATTGGGCCCGGTGTCAGCACTGTGGCCATCGGTGACGAAGTGGTATTGAACCCGTCAGTGGCTTGCGGGAGCTGTCACGCATGTCTGTCGGGGGAGTCGCCGTACTGCAGCTCGTACGGCATCCTCGGTGAGCACTTGCCAGGAACGTTGGCAGACGAGGTAGTCGCTCCGGCGCGCAACGTCATTGCCAAGCCAGCCGGCTTGTCGTGGGAAGAGGCGGCCGCGTACGGCCTGGCGACCGGAACCGCCTATCGGATGTTACGCAGGTCCCGCCTATCGGCTGGCAATGTTCTTTTGATTGTGGGGATCGGCGGCGGCGTGGCGTCGATGGGTTTGCAGTTGGGTCTCGCCATGGGGGCCACCGTGTATGTGACGTCGCGTGATCAAGCGAAGATTGACCAAGCCGTCGCGTTGGGAGCCGCCGGCGGGTTCGACTCGTCTGGTGAGTTTTCCAAGGAGCTGAAGAAGACGGCCGGGAGAGCCGCCGATGTGGTTCTGGAGTCTGTCGGGCCCGCCACATTCAGCCAGTCGATGCGGTCGATGGAATCGGGCGGACGGATTGCCGTGTGCGGTGCGACGTCAGGCCCGAAAGTTGAGATCAGCATGCCGTACCTGTTCTTCAAACAGATCGAGATCATTGGGTCAACGATGTTCAATCACGCCGAGTTCCTGGCGGTCACCGAACTGGTGGGGTCGGGCCGGGTTCGGGTGATGGTTGATTCGGTCGTGCCGTTTGAAGATCTACCTGTCGCACTGGCCCGTTTGGACGCCGGCGAGCAACTCGGGAAGGTCGTCATCGGTCGATAGATTGAGCCCCGCCGATCGCGCGCCGATTCGCGCGTCGTATACTGGTGGCCGCCGTCGGGTTGATCTTGACGGCACTTCCGGAAGGGCTAACCTTCCGGCTCCAGAGTTGAGGTCGGTTCGCTGGCTGATACCCAAACGGGAGCGTGGTGAAGCCTGGAGTTCACGCCGGCCTGTCAAGCCGGAGGTCGCGGGTTCAAATCCCGTCGTTCCCGCCAAACGAGGCCCGGTTTCGGGCCTCGTCTGGATCGAAGCCATTGGCCTCGAGGATGGTCAGGTAGCTCAGTTGGTAGAGCGGCGGTCTGAAAAACCGTAGGTCGGCAGTTCAATTCTGCCCCTGACCACCAGTAAAACCCCAGGTCAGAGGGCTTTTCTTGCTCCTTATTGGGCGATGGGCGTTAGCCTCGAAACACCCAACCCTACGTCAGCCCTACGGGTCGATCTGAATGTCTGGTCGAGTCGATCACCCAATTCTTCGCCCTGAGTGGGATAGAGATGCGCATAGCGTTGAGTGGTAACGACGGATGAATGACCGAGCTGACGCTGAACCAAGGTGATTGGCGCCCCCTCCGCGATCATCAGAGACGCCGCTGTGTGTCGCATGTCGTGAATGCGGAGGTTCGTCGGAAGTCCTGCTTGGTTCAGCGTCGGTCGCCAGATTCGTTGCGTGAAGTTGGAGTTGCGAAGCGGAGTCTTCGTTGCCGTAGTGAACACCAGGGCGTCGGGGTCGGGCGCAACAGACTGGAGACGAACCTCAAGGTCGTCTCTGAGGAACGCTGGGATGTTGACCCATCTGTCGTGGCCCGACTTTGGGGACCCGAAACTGAGACCGCCCTTGATTTCCGCCATCGATTCCGCGATGTGCAATCTCTTCCCCAAGAGGTCAATCCGACGGCGTCGGAGAGCAACTGCCTCACCCCATCTAATCCCCGATATTCCCAGTGTCATGATCAGAGTTTCATATGGTTGTGGGGCTGCGTCAGACAAAGCAAGGAGCTGGTCAAGGCTCAGGAACTTCATCTCGCCGCTTACGGGTGATGGAATTGTCGATCTTACGGCGACGTTCGCTGCGGGATTTCTCGGTATGCGGTCAAACGCAGCCGCCATCCCTAGACAGCCATTTAGGACGTTGAACGCCTGCCGTACGCGGCTTGCGCTCAAGCCACTCAGTTTCAGGTTGGCGATCCAAACTGAAATCTCCTCAGGACGGATCGAGCTCAAGCTTCTAGGGCCGAACACTGGTAGTACGTGGTTGTCGAGCAGCGATCTGTAGCCTTCGAGGGTTTTCGGCTTCCGATCAGCCTTGGTGTTGAGCCATGATGCTGACCACTCGGCGAACGATATCTTTCCCGCGCGCGGGTCGGTGTACCGGCCCCGATCAACGTCGGTTGCGATACGTCTGGCGTATTGTTCGGCATCGATTTTGCGAAGGAACCACTTCTCGCGTGGCTTGCCGCTTGGGTCCCTGTAGTGAGCTACCCACCTGGCCTCGCCCGACTTCGTCTTCGCCTTACGTATTGATGCCATCAGTGTGTTCCCTTCTTCTCTATCGGCTCAGCCCCCAATGCGGCGATAGCTATCGCGTATTCGTCGGACGTGAGCTCTCCTTTATCCCGTTGCTTTCGGAGGCGGTCCCGTTGCCTGCGCTATGGGTTGAAGTCTGACCTACTCGACGGCTCCGCTCTTGACACTTGAGTGTGCACTAGACCTTATCGGCTCGGGTTCGTTCGCGACGGAGAGGTGGCTTGCCGAATCCTTCAAGCAGTCGTTGATCCATTGGTCGATGTCGCTTTTGCGGTAGCGGAGGTGGCGGCCGGCTCGGAAGCCGGGTGGTCCTTGGCGG